>JAKAHF010000014.1 GCA_021815245.1 Actinomycetes bacterium | reverse complement strand
CTTCGACCGTCACCGGCGGGCACTGCGTGAACACGGCGTCTGATACCAATATAGGCCAGTAGTCGTGCGAGTAGGCATCCATGAGAGTCGTGGCCACGCAGACGTTGGTCGCCCCGCCGATGAACATGCAGTACCTGATGCCCAGGGTCTTCAGCACCAGGTCGAGGTCGGTGCCGACGAAGCCGCTGTAGCGCTGCTTGCTGATGACCGGCTCGCCGGGGAGCGGCGCCAACTCGTCGATGATCTTCTCGCCCCAGGTGCCCTGGACGATCGACTGCTCGGTGAACTCGGGGTGCTCGCGCATGAGCACCATGCCGATCTCTTTGTGGTAGTTCGGCGAGTCGGGGCCACCGGCGTTGGTCAGACCGGGTTTGAAGCTCATCTTGACGAAGACGACCTTCACCCCCGCGGCGCGCGCGGCTTCTATGACACGGTGGCACGGTTCTATCTTGGCGCGCGCCCCCTCCGTCGGCCACCCCGCAAGATCGAACATGCCACCCTCGCGTACGAAGGCATTCTGCATGTCGATGCAGACGACCGCCGTTCTATCGAGATCGATGTCGATCGCCTGCGGCCGGGAGTTCAGTACCACTGTTCGCGGCTTCATACGGCAGGGAGAATCACGTGCGACGCATGCTCGGCATCATGGTAGTAGGTGTCGGTGCCCACCTTGATGCCGTAGTAGTGCCCGCCGAAATCGAGGGGCGGCGAATCGCCGCAGGCCACGTCGATGCGGATGCGATGCCCCTTCTTGAACAGGTTGCTCGTCGACCAGATCTCGATCTCATACTTGTAGATCTTGCCCGGTTCGATGCACTGAGGCTTGTCGTGAAGGTAGTAGGGCCGGTGTGGCTTCGACAGCTCCTCGCTCTTGGTGCAGGCATGTGACGCCTTGAGCCAGCCGCGGGTGAGGATGACGCCCGCGGGCGGCATGCCGGGCACCTGCTGGTCGTCGGGCAACTGGTCGACGAGACGAACGCAGAAGTCGGTGTTCAACTGGTCCGACGAGGCATAGAGCACGAGCACCGTGTTGCCAGCGATCTGCAGGTCTTCCTCCAGGGGAGCGCTCGTGAAGGTCGGGATGCGCCGCTGGCCGTAGATCACACCGTTCTCCTCGATCACGGCCGTGCCGCCACCCGAGAAGTGCATCCAGTCCTGGTCGGGATAGGAGTAGCTGAACGAACCGCCCGCGCTGCCCGGCGCCTCCGTCGGAGGCTCCCAGGAGAGGCTGCCGTCGTTGAGCGATTCCACGGCCCCGCTCTTGGCGCTGTTGAAGTAGAGCTTGCGATAGTCGGTGTTCGGCAGCGGCCAATCGTCCACAAAACGATACTCGTCGGCCCCGCGCACGAAGATCTCGACCGGCGGTTCGTCCATCATGCCGGTATCGTTGCCCTTCAGCCAGTGATCATACCAACGCAGCATGAGCAGTTGCATCTCGGGCGAGTTGTAGATGGCCATCTCGTCACCGTCGATGAGACCGTGCACGAGCATCATCTTCTTGGGGACCTCCAGCTCCTCGTAGCCACGCACCACACCGCGCAGGTGCAGACCGACCTTGTGGAGGGCGCCGACCACGAACACCGGCACCTTGATCTTCTTGAAATCGGGATTGCGCAACTGCCAGAACTCGTCGTGCGTGGGATGGTTCATGACGTTCCAGACCATGTCCCACTTGCCCATCTCGGGATTGGGAGCGGGCGTGCCGAACCGATCGGGGATGCCCAGGCGGTAGTGCCCGCGGATCTCCCACATGTTCCAGGCCGTCGGGAAGCCCACCGACATGATGCCGCCGTGAAAGGCGACATCGCGATAGAGATCGGCGCCGGCGTCCCAGGGCAGGATGCACTTGAGACTCGGCGGCTGCTGCACGGCGCAGAACCACTGGCTCCACGCGAGCAGCGACTCGCCGAGCATGCCGACGTTGCCGTCACACCACGTCTGCACGGCGATCCACTCGGTCATGTCGTAGAGGTCGTTCTGCATCTCGCGACCGAAGAGATCCCACTGACCGGTGGGCGAATGGCCCGTGCCCCGCGAGTCGGTATGCACGAAAACGTATCCCCGCGACACGAAGTAGTCGATGTCGTTCGTCTCGCGCATGTGGAACATGGGCACCAACGGCAGGTGATCGAGATCTTTCTGGTAGGAGTCGGCCGCGTGTAGCGCCGGGAACCTGCCGGGTGCGTCGGGCCGGTAGATGTTGGCGGCGATGAGCGTGCCGTCACGCATGGGGATCATCACATCGCGCTGTACCGTAGTGCCGTACCGCGGCTTGCTCAGCCTTTCGGCCGGAAAGCCCGCGGGAAGCATGGTGCGCATGATCTCGGGCTTCAGGGTCTTCGAATGCACCGTCTACCTCCTAGCGTCGGGCCGCGGAGTGTGGCATCCGCTCGGGGCGCCGTCACCACCCGCGGAGAATGAAGCGGGCGCGGACTCTCCCGCCGGGATGGGAGAGCCCGCGCTCCGCACGACAAGGGGTCTCTAACCGGTGGCCACTATGCCTTCTTGGGAATCACCGGTAGCGACATGCGTGACGGATACTCGGCGTCGCGGTAGACCTTGTGTACGGTCGTCACGGCGTTGCAGACATGCCACATGACGTCGTAGGTCTCGATGTCGGTCGGGATGTCGATCGCCGAGATCTCCACCTTGATACGATCGCCGCGCTTGAACTGGTGCGACATGGGGCGCAGCTGAGCCACATACTCGTTGATCTCGCCCGGGACTATCGGCACGTCCTTGGTATGGTCGTGCGCGATCTCCCACGGAGTCGTGCGCTCGGGCGCGAGCGTGCGGTGCTGCGCGCGAAGCCAGCCTGAGGCCAGCGGATAGATTGCGTCGGACGAAGCCTCACGCACTTCGATGCGCCACTTGGTGTCGGGCTGATCGATCGCCGCATAGAACGTCACCCGAGGCGGCCCGGTCACCTGCAGATCGTCGGCGAGCGGCGGGCTGACGTAGGTCACGCGGGCACGCTTCTCGGTCACGAACAGAGGTTGTTGCACGAAGGCATCGGGCTCGGGATTATGGCAGTCGGGCGTGAGCGCCAAACCTTCGAGGCTCTGGAAGTAGAAGTCGGTCCACTGCGTGTTCTCGAGCGGCCACTGCTGAGCGTTCTGCCACTTCTCGAGGCCGGTCGTCGAATAGCGCACGGGGGCCTCGTCCATGATGCCGGTCTCGTAGCCCTTGAGCCAGTAGTCGTACCAGCGGAGCAGTTCGTCGTGATGGGCGCGCCAGGGGCGAGTGCCCATGTCGGTGTACAGGAACATCTTCTTGGGCACGTTGACCCGGTTGAAGACGTTGATCTGCGGCTGCGAGAAGAAGCTGAACAGCGGGCCGCCCACGTAGCAGGGCACGTTGATCTTGTCGAGCCGCTCAGAGACCGAGCGCTCGCGGTAGTAAGGGCCGTCGTTCTTGTGGAGCATGAAGTCGAACAGGATGGGATTCTTCTTCGGATAGAGCAGCAGGTGATAGAGGTACGGGTACTGCTTCAGGTCGGGATCGGCCATAGCCTCCTCGACCATCTTCTTCAGCTCTTCCTTGGGCGTGTACATCTCCATCCAGGAGCGCACGTCGTTGGGAGCGTAGCCGCAGCGGGCCGGATAGGTGCCCGTGTAGAGGCCGTAGAGGAAGATGTTGAAGACGCCGCCCTCATACTGGCCGTGGTTGTAGAGATCGTCACCGAAGATCTCCCAGGGCGCCATGCACACGAGGCTGGGCGGTTGCTCGACGGCGGTGTGCAGCTGCATCGACGAGAAGTAGCAGATGCCGGCCAAGCCGACCTTTCCGTCGCACCACGATTGCTTGGCAAGCCATTCTACGATGTCATAGCCGTCTTGACCTTCGTGCGGTGAGAAGAGTCCCTCGTAGACACCTTCTGAGTGCCCGATGCCACGCAGGTCGGCGATGACGTAGACGTAGCCGCGCCTGGCATACCAGTAGGCGTCGCCGCACTCGATCGAGGCCTCGAAGATCGACTTGCCGAATGGCTGCGGAGGCGTCTCGAACATCTGCGCGTCTTTGCCGTAGGGCGACATGGTGAGCAGTGCCGGGAACTTGCCCGGCCCGGCCGGCCGGTAGATGTCGATCGCCAAGCCGACACCGTCACGAGCGGTGACGAAGACATCCCTGTCGACGATCACTTCGTACTCGGGTTGAGAGGCCTTGTACTTGCTGCTATCAGCCATCCTGCCTACTTTCCATACGGGAGCCCTTGCCCTCTTTTCCGTCGACCCGCACCTCGGGTCACTGTTTACTGAGCGTTTGCTCAATAAGCACGATACGACAACTTCGGCGACCTGTCAATGAGCCTCCGCTCGCTTGACGAACTGTTGTCGGGGAACATGAGCGGCTTCTTGGCGGGCCGGCCGGGGCGGCCGCTTGGCCTCGTGGCACACACGTCGCGTCCGCTCCGGTTTGCGGTCTGAAGGTCGCATCGGCGTTATCATCGCGGAGAGCTGGTCAAATGGAGAATCCCCGCGCGATCGAGTCTGGTTCTCGAGCCGCGCGAGGGTCATGCCGCCCGATCCAAGGAGCCGAGAATGTCCTTCGCGACCCCGTACCCGCACGTGTTCCGGCCGATCCGCATCGGCAGCATGACCCTGAAGAACCGCATCCAGTTCTCGCCCATCGTCTCAGGTCATGCTGAGACCGTCAGTGGAGCCTCCAACCCCGATCTCGTGGAGTTTCTCGGCGCCCAGGCCCGCTCGGGTGCGGCGCTGGTCACCATCGGGTCGACCCCGATAGACTTCGACCGCGCCCGCGACTTCTACGGCTGCCTGAGTGTCACCCGCGACAGCGACGTGGCCGACCTTTCGATGCTGGCCGGCGAAGTGCATCGCTACGGAGCCAAACTGTCTGTCGAGCTGACCCATGCCGGGGCCGTCAGCGATCGCAGTCTGCTGAACGGGCCGGCTTTCGCGCCCTCGGTCATCGCGGGCATGCACGATCCCGCGACGACCAAGGAGATCGACCTCGCCGAGATGGCGGAGGTCAAGCAGCACTGGGTCGACTGCGTGCGCCGCGTCAAGAGGGCCGGTTTCGACATGGCCATGATCCACGGCGCGCACATGAACCTGTTCGCCTCGTTTCTCTCGCCCCTTCTCAACCATCGCACCGACGACTACGGCGGCAACGCCGAGAACCGCATGCGCTTCCCCTTGGAGGTGCTCGCCGCCTGCCGGGCGGAAGCGGGCAAGGACTTCAACCTCGAGTTGCGCCTGAGCGGCGACGAGCGCATCGAGGGCGGAGTCAGTCTCGAGGAGCGCATCGAGTTCCTCAACGCGGCCACTCCCTACATCGACCTCGTGGTGGTGTCGACCGGCGGTTTCATGAGCGCCCACGCCGTGACCCACATGATCCCCAGCTACCATCGGCCCCACCTGCTCAACGTCGAGCGTGCGGCCGAGGTCAAGAGGAGCGTCGATCTGCCGGTCTCGGTGGTCGGACGAGTCACAAGCATCGACGAGGCCGAGCAGATCCTCGCCTCTGGCAAGGCCGACGTCGTGGCCATGGCTCGGGCGCTGATCGCCGACCAAGACCTGGTGACCAAGGCGCGCCTGGGCAAGGCGGCCGAGATACGGCCGTGCCTCGGGTGTCTCGAATGCTGTCGCGGCCCGGCCAAGGGCGCCGCGCTGCGCTGCGCCGTCAACCCCCAGGCGGGCAGAGAGGTCAAGTACCGCGAGATACCACTCGCTCGCAAGAAGAAGCGGGTGCTCGTCGTGGGCGGAGGCCCCGCCGGCATGACCGCCGCGGGCACGCTCCGCGAGCGCGGCCACCAGGTGACCCTCTGGGAGCGGTCGGATAGGCTCGGCGGCCGCCTCTACGAGGCTTCGGCTCTGCCGCAGAAGGACACCTTTCGTAGCTACACCGACTGGGCCGTCCGCGCTACCGAGACTTCAGGCGCGGCCATCGTACTGAACAAGGAGGCCACGCCCAGCGCGATAGCGGTGGAGGCGCCCGACGCTGTGATCGTCGCAACCGGAGCGGAGCTGCTGCGGCCGCCGATCGAGGGCGTCGACCTGCCGCACGTGCAGACGGTGTCGGAGGCCGACGTGGGCCTCAGGCCGGTGGGTGACAACGTGGTGGTCTGCGGCGGTGGTTTCTCGGGTTCGGAGTGCGCCCTCGGCCTCGCCATGCAGGGCAAGAAGGTCACGATCGTCGATGTGCTGCCGGTCGCAGACCTCTGCCAGGAGGCGCTCGATCTGGTGCGAATCTCGCTGTTCCTCCTCCTCAAGGAGCACGGCGTGACCCGGCTGCAGGCGTCGGTCGAGCGCATCAGCCCCACCGGCGTCACCGTCACCCTGCCCGACGGAAGCCCGTACGAACTGCCGGCCGACACCGTCGTACTGGCTTTCGGCCTCCGCCCCGACACGGCCGCGCTCGAGGCGCTGCTCGAAGTGGTGCCCGAGAGCTACGTCGTGGGCGACTGCAACAACGTAGGGACGATCTTCAGCGCAAACCACGAGGCCTTCAACATCTGTGTGGAGGTCTGATATGACCGGCGACGCCCCAGAGTGGTCTATTCTGGGGGCAGGCAAAACCCGACCCGAGGACAGAGAATGAGCACTGCCGACATCGACGCCGCCCGCACGGCCGCGCAGCCCATCAAGCAACTCTTCGGAATGTCAGATGCCGAGCTCGAGGAGCACATCAGCTACGCGTTCAACCGCAAGCTCCTGGCGCACGCCGAGGAGATGGCCAAGGCCAAGATCGTAGCCGAGGTCGTCGAGTCGACGAACTGCCTGGCGGGATGCCAGGTCGGTCAGCGGCTGGTCTTCAGATGCCTGCCGGCCATGCTCCTGCCCGAGGAATCGGACTGCCCGTTGTGTTCGAAGGCCATCGGGCCTGTGGCCGAGCTGGTCATGTCGTTCTGGGACCGCATGACAGAGGGTCTCGATCCCAACGAGGGACAGGCTCAGTACGCCAGCTGCCTCGATCAGGGCGTCAAGTACGGCGGCCTCGGCAACGTGCGGCTGAGGGTGCGCGTAGTCGAGGGATAGGAGCCGTCCGCCGGCACCCGGCAACGTGCGGGTCTCAGGCCGTCAGCACGGGCATATGTTGCCTTTGCGGCCAAGCCAGGCTATAAGCGCTTGGCGCAGCTCCTGTTTGTCGGTCTCGGACACCGTTGCCGAAAGTGTTTCGAGAACCGCCCGCTGCTGAGCGTCGAGTGCGGGAGAGATGCGGTAGAGCATCCAGAGACCATCGCGGCGGTCTTTGACGAGGCCCGAGTTGTGGAGGTAGCGTAGATGCCTCGAGATCTTCGACTGGGTCTGGCCGAGAGCGCCCACGAAGTCGCAGACACACAGTTCGGCATTCTCGAGTAGCAGCACCATGATCTGCAGTCGTGTGTCGTCAGACAACGCCTTGAACGTGTCCCTAAGAACCTCCATCGTCGTCCTCCTTGTCGGTCTGTGCCACGATCCGGTCGACCTCGGCGGCGATCTCGACGTTCTTCTCGGCGCAGGCCTTGCCGCATCCTGACCGGGCTCGAAACGTTAACGCGGCCATAACGCAACGTTAACAATCCTCGACCTCGATACGGGCTATTCTATATCGATATCAATCGGTCGAACGCGGAGGGCACGAGGTCTTGGGCGGAGATACCTGGCTGCTGGTCGCGGTCGTGGCGGTTGCTCTGCTTTTTGATCTCATGAACGGCTTCCACGACGGGTGTAACGCCGTTTCGACCGTCATCTACACCGGGGCCCTCAAGCCTCGTTTCGCCATCGGCCTGTCGGCCATGTTCAACTTCGTCGGACCGCTGGTCATGGGCGTCGCCGTCGCGAAGACCATCGGCGGAGTGATCCAGGCGGGCGACGCAAGTGCGCATCTCGTCATCGCGGCCATGCTCGGCGCCTTCGTCTGGGACCTGCTCACCTGGATCTGGGCCCTACCTGTCAGTTCGTCGCACGCGCTGGTCGGAGGATTGCTCGGCGCGGGCCTGGCTGCTCTCGGCCCCGCGGGCATCAACTGGCAGAAGGTCATCTTGGTGTTCGTTTCGCTCTTCGTCTCGCCCTTCTTGGGCATCATCACCGGCTTCATCTTCATGCGCATCAGCCGGTTCATCTTCGCCAAGACCAGGATGAGCATGGCCAAAGCCGATCGCTTCTACAAGCACATGCAGATACTCTCCTCGAGCTGGGTCTCGTTCAGCCACGGCTCCAACGACGCGACCAAGGTGATGGGCATCATCGTCATCTTCCTGGCCGCGCAGCAAGGCATGGGCGTATCGGACTATGTGGACAAGAACGGCTTTCCGCTGTGGGTCATACTCGCCGCGGCGGGCGCGATGGCAGTCGGCACCGCCATCTCGGTACGTTCTTTCAGGCTCATTCGAACGCTGGGCGAGAAGATCACGCAACTCCACCCGATCAACGGCTTCAGCGCCGAGGCCGGAGGCGCCATCGTCATCCAACTCGCTTCTCTGTTCGGCC
Source organism: Actinomycetes bacterium (assembly GCA_021815245.1). Next base: position 3,680 of record JAKAHF010000014.1, on the reverse strand, counting down.
TGCCGGTCTCGACCACCCACATCGTCACCTCGGCCGTCACGGGCACAGGCCTCGCCAGCAAGCTGGGTGGGGTGAGCTGGAAGGTGTTCCGCGCCATCATGCTGGCCTGGCTGGTGACCCTGCCGTTCTGCGCCGCGGCGGGTGCGGCTTTCTACTACCTGTTGAACCTCGTCATGTAGTCAGCGAGATGCCGTGAGCAAGTCGCGATTCGACAAGATACGGCAGACCCTCGGAGGCGAGACCTACTTGGAGGGAGCTATCGAAGCTATGGGCAAAGAACGTGAACAGCAGACCCTCGATACCATCGGCCGATTCGGCGACCAGGTCGTGGTGGTCGTCGAGAAGTTGCAGGATGTCGTAGAGCGGTTCGTGACCGACCGCTACGATGAGCTGGCGGCCTCAGCCAAGGAGATGGACGGCCTCGAAAGCGCGGCCGACGGCACCAAGGAAGCCATCCTCGACCGGTTGTCGCTCCGTGGAGCCTTCCCCATGACCAGGGCCGACCTCGCGCGTCTCGTGGCCTCCATCGACGCCATCGCCAACCTAGCGGCGGGCGCCGCCGACCGCATCGCCATGCGCCGATTCACTCTGCCCCCGCGCATGAACGACCTACTGCTCATTCTCATGCAGACCGATGTCGAAGCGGTCAAGACTCTTCGCGATGCCGTGCGGGCCATGGGCCGCGACCTGCGTGAAGCGCTCACGCTCGCGACCAGTGTCGACAAGATGGAGAGCAAGGCCGACGACGTCTACGAGGAGCTCAACCGCAGCCTCTTCGAGTGGGACATCGACTACAAGACCTTCCACCAGGTCAGGGAGATCATCGAGCGCCTCGAGTCGATCGCCGACCGCTGCAGCCAGAACGCCGAGGTCATCCGCCATATGGCCCTCGAGTACCTGGAGACCGAGTAGGCCTACACTCCCGCGAATCTGACCGCGTCGTCGAGCGGGCGACGCTCGCTGCGAAACCCGTCCTCGGCGTCGACCGTGTCGGCGTAGCCAAGCGCGATGCCGATGACGATCGCCAGATCATCGGGTATGCCCAGTTCCTCGCGGAGCACGTCGGGATAGACCACCAGATTGATGGCGATCGCCGACTCGATTCCCCGCTCGAGAGCCGCCAAGGTGAGACCGTGACACAGGGCGCCCAGGTCGAACATCGACCAGTCGCCCAGCGTGCGATCCATGCAGAGATAGACTGCGCACGGCGCACCGAAGAAGCGCCGGTTGGCCATCAAGAAGCCGTGGTGAAACGAGGGGTCGTCGGTGCTCGTACCCCGCACAGCGGCTCGCCCGGCGGTCAACTGCTTGGTGCGCGCCGTGCACTCTGCCGGCCAGCCCCGGGGGAACGCGATATCGGGGTTCGATGGCACCTTGTCAAGCGTGCGTTGTTCGTACACCCGGCGGATCCGCTCGAGCACGTCGCCCGCGGCCACGTAGATCTCCCATGGCTGAGTGTTGCCCCACGAAGGGGCGCGCAGAGCGTCGCTCAACACCGCCTCGAGCGTCTCGCGGGGCACAGGGCGATCGAGAAAAGCGCGGAGCGTGCGCCGGGAATTGAGAGCCTCGCCAACCTGCATGTCTGCCCCTTTCTGGGAGTTAGCGCACAGCTATAGTGCGGCGCGCCGCTCGGCCCGCCGTCTCGAAAGCCAGACATAGGCCGCGGCAAAGACGAGCCCGGCACCCGTCATCAACGCGGCAATCAAGAACGATTGACCGTACACACCGCCGTTCGCCTCAGCCACCGCCGCCCCAAGCCGGGGCCCGACGAACGAAGCGACGGCGACACTCAAGAAGATGATGCCGAAGTTCACCGGAAAGTGCTTCGGCCCGAAGGCATCGAGAGTCACCGGCCCGATGAGTGCGAGAAATCCGCCGTAGCAGGCGCCGACAACGAAGATACCCAGCACGACGGTCGCGTAGGCATTGGTACGCCAGAGCAGAAGCAGAGCGAGCGCGGCCAGAATCAGGATGGTGATCAGCACCGGCTTTCTTCCAAACCGGTCTGAAAGCATGCCCCACCCGACTTTGCCGGCGACCATCCCCAGGGCCAGGTAGCTGACAAAGGCCCCGGCCGCCGTCGCCGAGATGCCGAGCATCTGCCGCGCGATGGGCGAGGCGTGGGCGGTGACCATGAGCCCCGAGGTGAGACCGATGATGAAGATGGCGGCAAGTAGCCAGAACGTGGGCGTGGCCAGCATGGCTTTCCATGACACGCCGCCGGCGTCGCCCTCGGGCCCCGACCCCGCGGCCTGGCCGTGAGATCGCGGCTCGACGGGCGGCGTCCACCCACGGGGGGCATATCCCACCGGCGCGACGGCCACAAGCCGTGAGCAGCCGGCGATGATCACGATGAAGAGCAGCCCGAGTATGCGCAGGGTCCACTTGTAGCCGACATGCTCCGTGAGCAACACGGCGACCGTACCCCAAATGACGGCCCCGAGTCCGAAACCGCCCGTCAGCACGCCCGAGGCCATGCCGCGGCGGTCGGGAAAGAAGCGCATGAGGTTGCTCATGGTGGCGCCGGGATAGGTCATGCCTCCGACACCGGCAACAAAAGCGAATGCATAGAGCATCCCGAGCGACGTGGCGAAACTGAGCAGGACTGTGCCCAAGCCGAGGACGCCCCCGGCGATGAGCAACAGGGTGGGTGGTTTGACGTAGTTCTGGAGCTTGCCGGCAAGCAGAGTACAGACGGCGGGTAGAGCGACGGTCAACGTGAAGGCCAGGGAGACATCGGCCGAACTCCAGCCGTACGTCTCCATCATGGGCTTCACGAGGACACTCCAGGCGTAGTAGAAGCCGCAGCAGAGCGCGGCGAGAGACGAAGCGGCGAGCGTCACCCAGCGCTCGGCACGACCTTCGAGAGTAGTCAACGGCCCATCCTCACGCGCGCTCTTTGTCCCTGGCCCGAATGTCTTCCCTGCGCTTGAACTCGGTCGCGACCGCCCGCTCGAGCACGCCCTCGACTCGCAGCGCCGCCGCTGTGGGATCACCCGCTCGACAGGTCAAACCGGCAGCAGCCTCGACGAGCCAGCGCACGGCGGCATCGCGATCGACTTTGCCCGTGTCGATGACCACGTCGAACAAGGAGGCTTCGTCAGGCGACAATCCGTAGGCGGTCCTCACGAAATCGTCGACCAAGGCGTCCCTCTCTGCCACGAACTCGGTGGCCTGGTCCCTGGTCAGACCCCGCCTCTCCATGATGCGCTCGATGCGCAGGTCGAGGGGCGCTTTGATGCGCACGTTGATGACGTCGCACAATCCCTGAAGAGGAGCGAAGCAGCCCCTGCCCAAGAGCACGACATTGCCATGATGGGCGGTGGCGAGAACGAGCGACCGGAGCCTCGCGTTGATCATGTCGCGCTCCATGCCCCGCCGGGTGAACCTGTCCCAGAAATCGGGGGACGACCCGTAGACCTGGGAGGTCTGGTCGTAGCCGCACTGCAGCATGAGCCGTTCGGCCGTCGCGTAGTCGGCCAGGTGATAGTCGAGTTGCCTGACCAGCGCCTCGGCGATGTAGCGTCCCTCGGAGCCTGCCTGCCTGAAGATGGTTATCACTGCCATGGCTCTGCCCTCCTCGAACAACCGTCGTGTCTCGTTGGCGGCGAGGATTCGATTATAGAGGGGCGGGAGGGCGACCGCGCGCGTCGGCAACGCTGTAGACGGGGCGGCACGTA
>JAKAHF010000013.1 GCA_021815245.1 Actinomycetes bacterium | reverse complement strand
AGCGACGATTCAAGCTGCCGCGAAGAAAAGAGCCCAAAGAGCAGGGAAAACGGAAACGCCAAAATCCGCTGTCCCCGATTCTGGGGACACGGTCCCGAAATCCAGGGACACTGTCCAGAATTCTGGGGACACGGTCCCGAAAATCGGGGACGCTGTCCCGGTTTCTCGGGACCTCGCGCGCGCAAAGGACCGACAGGACCGACCGACAGGACCAGACCGACAAGACCAGACCGACCGACCAGACCGTGCGTCGTCGTTTTCAACAGGACAAGGGGTCCAGGAGGCTGTGGAAAACCTGTGCCGCTCTCCACTCTGGGAGTTGAGCGCACCGAGGACCAGCCTGATCGTCGCCGAGCTCGCAAGCAGGCATCCAGGCGTCGACATGGCGCAGGAGACCAGAGCCTTTCTAGCGTTCGCCGCCGATCAGCGCGAGCCCATCAAGAGCTGCGAGAAGGCGTACCGCGGCTTCATCAGCAAGGCTGAGCCGAGAGACACCGGGCCTCCCCTAGCCGCCGTGCACGATCTCGTCGCGCCCCTTGCTGCACGCATGGACATGGGGGGCGCCCAGGCTACGGGCACCAAACACACCGGAAAGGCCGCGCCATGAAGTCAAGGCCGCGCACCATCGAGGAAGTCGACCTGGAGCTCGAGGAGGCCATCGAGCAGTTCAGGCGGGCCTGCAAACGCGTCCGGCACGGCCAGGGCGTCGTCAGGGTTACCAAGCACCAGGACCTGGTGATCGAGAAGCACGTGGCGTTGGACGACATGACCCCGATTGACATCGAGCGGCTCATGACGGCCAGGCCGAAGAGGAGAAGGGGAGTCCCGGTACATCCGAACGCTGGGAGGCGCTCATGAGTCAGACGCTCGAGCAGAAGTGCGATGGAGTCGCAGTCGCTCAGATCCAGGAGGCAGCAGAGCGGCGGATCCCGTTTCGGTGGAAGTTCCACTCTGTCTCGGAGCTGCGCAAGGCCCTGCAGGAGTACACGGCCATGATCGATCTCATGCTTGCGACCAAGATGGGTAAGCCGCCGGCGGGAGGCGAGGATCCGAATCCGGACGACATGGACACGATGTACCGGATCATGGCTCAGAACAAAGAAATCGACAGGCGCATGCTCCGGCTGTCTGAAGAGGCACCGCTGTTCCACCGGCTGCTCGACGTCTACTATCGCCACGGGATGAGCTGTGAGGCCGAAGGGTGGCGGATCGCGGCGAAGCGATGTGGGCTCAGATGCGCGCTGAGAGTGAGGCGAGGGAAAGATGTGAGCAGACCGCAGTTTGAGTTGGTTCATGACCTCGCCGTCTCCGAGCTGTTCTTCTGCCGATGAGGGCCGCTCGCGCCGGTACTTGACAGGCAGTGCAGAACGCATCTATCCTTGACAACGTGACTATGGGCCGGAGATATCGGCTCAAGTCGGAAGCCGCTCGAGAGGGCGGCTTTTGTGTTGGGTTGATGCAGCAAGGAATGATGGCACTCTGATGCCTTATCGACCGAAACCAGCCTGCCCCGTATGTCGACGCTTGGGTTGCACCAACCCAGCTCACCAACCCAAGGATGATTGGAGAGCCAGGCGCTCGAGGCGCCCCTACAACCACGAAGAGCGCAAGCTCAAGGATCGCCTCGTGGCTGAGTGGGTGGCGGTGCACGGCTGGGTGTGTCCCGGCGATGAAGAGCATGGGCCGCATGAATGCACCGACTTGACGGCGGATCACATACATCCAGTTGGGCTCGGCGGCGATCCGCTCGGCCCCATGCGCGTGCTGTGCCGATCGGCCAACAGTCGACGGGGAAACAGACTGAGGGGAAAAGTCTAGGAGTTGCGCCAACCCCGCCCCGGGTTCCCCCGTTTTCTCACGCGCGCGAAATTGGCTAATTCACCTGGAGGCCCGAATGAGGGGCAGAAACCCCAAGCCCGCCGAGTTGCGCGCCATTGAGGGAGGTGCTGGAAAGGGCGGTCGCGACCTCTCTCATCGGCCGAAGAAGTCGGCACCAAAGTACGCACCACTGACCGATCACCCGCCCGAATGGCTCCCTCGTGAGGCAAAAGCAGAGTGGCGCCGCCTGATAGCGGAGTTCGACCGTATCCCCGGTCTCGTGCAGCGTCCAGATCGGGCCACTTTCATAGCCTGGTGTCAGGAGTGGGACCGATATGTCCAAGCATCGCGGGATGTGAACGAACGGGGAGCTGTTCTCCTGGTGGAAGCCGGCGAAAGCCTTGACGGCCGGAAATTCTACGTGCAGCCGAAGAAGAATCCCAACGTGCAGATAGCGCGAGACTGCCTGGAAAAGCTCATCGCTCTCTCGTCGCGGTACGGTCTGACACCGGGCGACCGTGTGCGGCTGAACATCGGAAAGGGGCAGGGCCATGAAGAAGGCGGCATCAGCGGCCTTCTCACCGGAGGCGGCCAGAAGAGCGGTTGAGTTTGTCGGCTACCTGAAGCACACCAAGAGCCCATGGAAGGGCGTACCGTTTCGGCTCCTTGAGTATCAACAGAAGCGGCTGATCGAACCGATGTTTGGCACACTGGTGCCGAATCCACGGTACCCAGCCATATCCCAACGCGAGCACATCAGGCGCTACCGCAAGGTGTTCAACGCGATCGGGAAGAAGAACGGCAAATCGGAGCTGGCAGCGGCCATCGGGTGCGTCTTGCTCTACGCTGACGGGGAGTACGGCGCCGAGGTCTACAGCGGGGCATCGTCACGGGATCAGGCGACCATCATCTACCGGGTCATGCGGTCCATGGCTGAGCAGGTGCCCGAGCTCAGGAAGATCTCAAAGTTCTACGACTCGACGAAGCGCATATACGTACCCAGTACCGAGAGCTTCTACCAGGCGCTGTCCGCTGACGCTGATTACTCGGACGGTATCAATCCCTCCGGGGTCATCGTCGACGAGCTCCACCGGCACAAGAATCGCGAACTGTACGACCTTCTGAACGAAGGCTCCGGCACCAGAGAGCAGCCACTCACGGTGGTCATCACCACTGCGGGCGTTGACCAGTCGAGTGTGTGCTACGAGGAGTGGCTCTACGCACGCAGGGTGGCGGAAGACCCGGCGATGGATCCGACGTTTCTGCCGGTGATCTTCGAGTTGCCGAACACGAAGGACGGCAAGCGCCACGCGTTTGACGAGGTAGCCAAAGACGAGCGGCTGTGGTACTTCGCAAATCCCGCACTCGGCGAGTTCCTCGACATCGAAGACCTGCGCAAGAGCGTCCGAGAGGCCAAGGAAAAGCCGGCCAAGCAACTGTCGGTCATGCGGCTTCGCTTCAACGAATGGACACAGGCGGAGGTAGCCTGGTTCGGTCCCGGTGCTTGGAGTGCATGCGGGGCGGATCTGCTCACAGCCATCGAAGGGCGCAACTGCGGCCGGGTAGCTTTCGGCGGCATCGACCTCTCAAGCACGCAGGACTTCGCCGGTTGGCGGCTGGTCTTTCCGTGGGACTCCGGCCAGGAGTACGACACCACGGGCGTCTGCTTCCTACCGGAGGCCACAGCACAGAAGCGGGAGAGCCGGCTGGGCGAGCTCATGGCCTGGAAGAACGGCGGCTATCTGGAACTGACACCGGGCGACGTCATCGACTACGAGTTCATCAAGAAGCGCATCCGGGCCGATGCCGAGCGGTACGAAATCAAAGAGATCGGATACGACCCCTGGAACGCGACCCAGATAGCGGTGGATCTGCAGAATGAGGGTTTCACGATGGTGCCGGTTCGGCAGGGATTCAGCACACTTTCTTCGCCATCAAAGTTGCTCGAATCGCTCGTCGCCCGGAAGAACCTTCATCACGGCGGCGACCCGCTGCTCGCCTGGATGGCCGGAAACGCCATGATCGAAACCGACGCTGCCGAGAACATCAAGCCGAGCAAGAAGAAGTCGACAGAGCGCATCGACGGCATCGTAGCCCTTGTGATAGCCCTCGAGCGAGCCATGCACCAGACACCGGAAGCGCAAGCGGTTTTCTACTAGGAGGCACCGTTGGCCCTGAAGTTCCAGAGTCCGATAGTGCGAACGCCGCAGGCTTCGTACAAGGAGTGGGATGACTTCTGGTATGAGCCCGTGGGTTCCTCTACTGCCGGGGTCATGGTTACCCGCGAGGTTGCTCTCTCCATCCCGGCCATCTGGCGTGGGGTGTCCATCATCTCTGAGAGCATTGCGGGCCTACCGGTCGGCGTATTCACCAAGGTGAACGAACAGCCGATAGAACGGCCGGCGCCCCTGTGGCTCAGGCGCCCGAACCCCGAGATGAGAACTCGCTTCCAGCTCATGCAAGAGATGATGGTCTCGCTGCTCCTGGATGCAAACTCGTATAACCTCCGGGCGCGAGACAACCGGGCGATCACCACGGAGCTGTGGCCGCAACACTGGTCGCGGGTGAAGATGGACCGCGACGACGCCGGCGCGATTCGGTTCCGCGTCACGGACGCGCGCGGGCAGCACAAGGACTACGGTGCCGCTGACATGCTCCACATTCCGGGGCTCACGCTCCCCGGCGTCTTCGGCGGCGTCTCGCCGGTCGACAAGCTCGCCCAGGCCCTCGGGCTCACGCTGGCGGTGCAGGAGTACGCCAGCCAGTACTTCGCGAGAGGCACGAACCTGTCGGGTCTTCTGACGCTCGACACCGATCCCGGAGAGGACGCAGTCACAAACCTAGAGAAGCGCATGCAGCAGAAGCTCTCCGGGCGCGACAACTGGTGGAAGATCGGCGTACTCGCCAAGGCGGCCGGAGCGAGATTCATCCAACTGCAGAACGACAACGACAAAAGCCAGATGCTGCAGACGCGCGTGCACCAGGTCATCGAATGCGCCCGCACCCTCGGGGTGCCGCCCCACCTTCTGTTCGAAATGACCAAAGAGACCACATGGGGGAGCGGCATCGAATCCATGGGAATCGGATTCGTCGTCTACTGCCTGCGGCCCTGGCTGGAACGTCTCGAACAGCACCTGTTCTACGAACTCCCGCAGCCGCAATACATCAAGTGGAACGTGAGCGGCCTCCTTCGTGGCGACATGAAGGCCCGGTTTGACGCATATCGCACGGCCCTCGGGAGCGACACCAAGCCGGGTTGGATGACCGTGCCCGAAGTCCGGGCGCTCGAAGAGATGGGGCCGATGAAGGAATACAAAGCTCAGGTCGACAGCCAAATAGCCGCCTTGGAAGCCGGTCACGTACCGGAGGCGCTGGAAAGGAGCATCGCATGAGGACCAAAGAGCGCGACGTGCTCGGAGCTTTCCGGTGCGCCAACCCGCGATTCGAGGTGAAGAACGCCGCGGAGGAGGAGGCTGAGATCGTCCTCTACAACAGCATCGGAGGATGGTTCGGCGTCTGGGCTGACGAGTTCCGTTCGGAGCTCAAGGCCATCAAGGCGAAGACGATCCACCTCCGCATCAACTCGCCGGGTGGCGTGGTTTCCGAGGCCATGGCGATCTACAACTCGCTGAAAGAGCACGACGCCAAGGTCATCACCCACATTGACGGGCTGGCGGCGTCGGCGGCGTCCGTCGTGGCCCTGGCGGGTGACGAGATCATCATGGGCGAGGGAGCGATGTACATGATCCATGACCCCTTGCTCATCACGGTCGGAAACGCACGCGAGTTGCGCAAGGACGCCGACGTACTCGACCAGTTCGGCGCAGCGATCGCCGGCATCTACCAACGAAAGACGGGCCAGACCGCCGAGCAGGTAGCGGCCTGGATGGAAGATGAAACATGGTTCACCCCGGAGCAGGCAGTCGAGGCCGGTTTCGCGGATCGCGTGTCCTACGACACCGAGCCCAGCGCGACACAGGCCACATTCGACCTCTCCGTATTCGCCAACGTGCCCGACTCGCTCCGTCAACACGAGGATGAGGGGCGGGAACCGACCGACAGAGAAATTGAACAGGCCTTACGGGACGTGGGTCTGTCGCAAGCAGCGGCCAAGAGGTACGTGTCTGCCGGCCGCGCGGCTGATGCTCAACGGGACGCTGAGTGTCAGGAGCAACGGGACGCTGCTCCAGAGCCGTCTGGGCACAACACTGCACGTGTCCGAAGCATGACCCTGGAGAGCATCAGGGCCGCAGCCGAGGAAGCCTGAAAAAACAAAACCCCAGCCAGATGACCACGAGAGGCCGCTAGAAGCGGCCTTTTCTGTTGGTCGGAAAGGACCCCAATGTTCACGTTGGAGGAACTCCGCGCCAAGCGCGACGCGCTGCTCGCGGAAGCTGAGAAGATCGTAGCCAAGGAGCACCCGACTGCCGAAGACGACGCCCGACTCGCCGTCATCGACCAGGAGGTCAAGGGCCTTCGCGCCAAGATCTCGGTGATGAAGGCGAAGGAAGACGTCGCAGCGGAAACGGCCGCCGACGAGGCCCGCTCGCTCGCCGAGGCTGCCGCCAACCGGCCGCAGAACGCCGGCACCGTGGTCAACGTGGGCGAGGAGAAGCCCTTTGCCAATCTGGGCGAGCAGCTCATGGCGATCATGGATGCGAGCAAGCCCGGCGGCAAGGTCGACGAGCGTCTGTACAAGGTGATGAATGCCGCCTCGGGCGGAAACACCAGCATACCGAGTGAGGGCGGCTGGCTCGTTCAGAAGGACTTCGCGGGGACCATCTACCAGCGCATGTACGACCGCTCCGTGCTCGCCCAGCGCTGCGACCGCACTGGCATCAGTGAGGGATCGGACGGTCTGCAGGTTCCGTACATCGACGAAACCAGCAGGGCGACCGGCTCGCGCTGGGGCGGTGTGCGCGTCTACTGGAAGGCAGAGGCCGACAGCGTCACGGCCACCAAGCCCAAGATCGGGCTCCAAGAGCTGACCCTCGAGGATCTGATGGGACTCGCCTATCTCACCAATCGGTCTGTCCGCGACGCAGCGGCCCTCGGGCGCATCTATGAGAAGTCGTTCGGCGACGAGATGGCCTTCACCGTCGACGATGCCATCTTCCGCGGCACTGGTGCCGGCATGCCGCTCGGGTTCAGCAGCGCCTCCTGCTGCGTGGAAGTCTCCAAGGAGACCGGCCAGGTAGCCGACACGATCGTTGCCGAGAACGTCATCAACATGTACGCGCGTCTTTGGAGCCGCGCGTCGAACCCGGAGTGGTACATCAACCAGGACTGCATCCCGCAGTGCGTGGGCATGACACTCACCATCGGCACGGCCGGGGTTCCGATTTGGATGCCCGCGAACGGCTTCTCGGGCAAGCCGTACAACACGCTGCTTGGCATGCGAGTGAACGTGATCGAGCAGTGCTCCACGGTGGGCGACGCCGGCGACATCGTTCTCGCCGACATGAACGAATACGCCCTCATCGACAAGGACAACGTGCAGAGCGACGTGTCCATCCATGTGCGGTTCCTCTACAACGAGGAGGCTTTCCGCCTGGTCTACCGCGTCAACGGGCAGCCGAAGTGGAAGTCGGCGCTCACCCCGTACAAGGGGAGCAACACCGTCAGTCCGTTCGTCAAGCTCGCCGCCCGCGCGTAGCTTTGTCCTCCTGACAACCCATCACCACAAGGGTAGGTAGAACCGATGATTTGGTGCGAAAAGAATCACGTCGTGCAGGGCAAGGCACCGGTCGCCGACGCCTTTGCCGGCACGGCCTACAGCGATGTTGTCAACTGCAAGAACTACGGTCATCTCACGTTCCTGATCGTGAAAGGCGTCGGCACCACCGGTACCTCGACGATCACCGTGAACGCCTGCGACGACACGACGCCCACCACGGAGGCGGCGGTGGCATTCCACTACCGGCGCATCCAGACATCCGACAACTCGCCCGGCACGCTGACCGCTGCGACCACGGCCGGGTTCACGACCACGGCCGGCTCCGACGAGATCTACGTGATCGAAGTCGACCCGGCAGAGCTGGCGAAGAACGGCTACGGCTACTGCCGTCTGGTGGCGACAGAAGTGGTCGACGCCGCCGTCTTGGGCGGCATCATCGCGATCCTGTCCGAGCCGCGTTACGGCGCGGTCGCCGCCATCGCGTAGCGCAATCCAACCAACAAGTCCCCATTCATCCAAGGGGCGCCGCTCGAAGGGTGCGGCGCCCCTTCGTTACCTCTGGAGGTAACCGATGCAAACCCTCACCTTCTGGAAGAATGTCGCCAATCGCGGCCGCAACATGATCTTCCGCGACAAGGAGCTGAGCCCGGGCGCCGGCGCTTCCCCCGTCTCGGAGATGATCCCGAGCCTCGCGATGCTGTGTGACCCGCAGGTCGCTTTCCAGTTCTTCGAGGACTTCCTCGGCATGCCGATGGATGACACCACAGCGAACCCGACGACCTGGAAGTACTCCTCGGACACCGCGACTGGCGGAGTCACTCTTCCGTCCGGCGTAGTTGGTGGCGTCATCAACGTCGCGTGCGGAGGCACCGACAACAACGAGACCTACATCCAGCTCGGTCCTCTGGGCACGATGGAGCCGTTCAAGATCCTTGACGCCTCCGATCATCCCCTCTGGTTCGAATGCCGAGCCAAGGCGCTCGAGCACGCCGACGAAGGCGTCTTCATCGGCCTGGCCGAGGCCGGCTGTGCTGCAGCCAACTTCCTCGCGGACAACACCGGAGCTGTGGCCGACAAGGACTTCATCGGCTTCAACATCCTGGCGGCGACGCCCGAGGCATGGAACACGACCTGGAAGAAGGCCGGCCAGACGGTGGCCACCAACGCCGGCGAGGCGGGCGTCAACGCCGACGACTGGCACGTGTTCGGTTTCTACTTCGACGGCGAGTCGACGGTCACGTTCTTCGCCGATGGTGTGGCCTGCACGACTACGGCTACCACGAGCGCGGCGACCTTCCCGAGCGGCGAAGAGCTCGGCCCGATCGTAGCGGTGAAGACCGGCGAGGCGGTCGCCAAGAACGTACAAGTCGACTACATCCGCGTGGTTCAGGCGAGGTAGCGCGCCATGACGGATACAGCACTCTTCTCGACGCTCGAGGCCCAGCAGTTTGACCGCGGCCAAATCGGCGACAAAGGCATCGATCCAACCGCTATCGCGGCAGCCGAGAGGCGCATACGTAGCCGGTTCTATCGCCTGTGCGGCGTGGCCTTCGTGTCGACGTCCGCGAGCATTACGAGGGACGGCACGGGCACGAGAGAGCTGCTGATTCCGTATCTGGAGTTGACCGCGGTCACCGCGTGCACGGTCTACGATGAGTATCTCGCGGTCTACGAGACGTTCGACGCCGATGACCTCGCGGACCTGGCCATAGATCCGGCGGGTATCATCATCAGAAGGACACGTGGGACGTTTCTGCGCGGTCTGCGCAACGTGTCGCTCGCCATCACTCACGGCATGGACACCGTGCCAGAAGAAATCAAGTGGGCGGCGCTGAAGCTCGCGTTGTGGGAACTCATACCGAACGACGTTGACCAGCGCGCCACAGCAGTCACCGTGGACGGACGTACGTGGTCCATGGCGACTGCTGGTCGCGCTGGCTACTACACCGGAATCCCCGAGGTCGACGAGGTGCTGAAAGAGCACGATCGTCGCGTGCCTGGTATCGGCTGATGGACGCGCTCACCTCGCAGGCGGGGTGCGTGCTCGACGTGCTCACGGACGGCATGACCTATCGCTATCGGCCAGACGATACCGAGACGAACCGGCTTGAGGTTGCGTCGGGCGACCGTGGCTCAAAATGGGTGCTCGAAACCGAGCGCTTCCTGGTGTTCACGTCGGTCAATGTCCAACAAAAGGGCGGAGGCCTGCGTGAGCCCGACGTGTTCGAGACCATCACGGTCAAGGGTGACATCGCCTACACCGCGCCCGGCGAAGGCGAGAACGCCATACGAGAGGCCCGCGTCGGGGCTCTCGCCATCCTCGCGGATCTAGAGGCCTACATCGCCGAAGACTTTGCGCTCGACGGGCAGGCCGGTGCGCTTCGCTACCAACTCAGCAACTTCGACATCGATAGCGCCCCGTCGCCGGGCACCTCTGGCGGCCACTTCTGCGAGATCACGTTCGAAGTGATCGTGCAGACCCACATCAAACCCGCGTAGTAGAGCGGCCCGCCCGGGCCGGAAAGGTGGAAACTCATGGCAGTCAGCATCGGACACTCGGGCCAGGTGGTGATAACGGCGGCAGCCGTTGCCCACGTGGCGAACTGGAAAGCCGACATCAAGGGCGGAATCGCCAAGACCTCTGGCCTCAACGAGGTGCGGACTCACAAGGGCCTCGGCAATCCGACCATCACCGGCTCGATCGACCTCGAGGCCCTGGACGAAGCCGACGCCGCAACAGCGGCCCTCCGGGCGCTTGCCCTCGATAACTCTAGCGCCACACCCACGGTCAAGCTCTACGAGAACGACACGGACTACTACACCGGTGCCATCGTGGTCTCGAACATGTCCATCAGCACCGACGACGAGGGCATGGTCAAGGCCTCCTTCGCATTCACCGGCACCGGTGCCTGGTCGCACAGCTAGACCATGGCCATCTACCGAGCAAAGCGCGACACCACCGTCGCTGTTGTGGGCGGCACCGCGCGGGTGCCAAAAGGACAGTTGGTGAGTGTCCGCAGAAACCCCGGAGCAGACTTCGAGGAGGTGAACGCGAATGAGCGTGATAGTAGGACACGCGAGCGACCTGTACATCCAGACGGGAAGTAGTACGGCGTTCACCACCGAAGCCTGCTCGCAGGTGGCAGGCACCACCTACCAAATCACCGACGCTGCAAAACGCCAGTGGGATGAGGGCGAGACGGTGCTCGTCTACGACGACGGCGTACTCCAGACCAGCGGCTACAAGATCCACGGGGCCTGTGGTCGCATAGTCTTCGACGCGGCACCAACTACGCCGGTCACCGTGAGCGGCAAGTACTACGACACTGCACACGTGGCGGCTTGCGGCGGCTGGAAGCTCGACCTGAAATCGGGCGTCGTGAAGACCTCGGGCATCAACGAGGTGCGCACCTTCCAAGGCACCGGTCTGCTGGACTGGGGCGGATCGTTCTCCAAGTTGGAAGAAGACGACACCTACGCAGCCCTGGTGCTCGACAACAGCGGTGCGGCGCTTGTGCTCAAGATGTACGAGTCCAAGGCAGCCCCGGTTGTGTGGATCGGCTACATCGTGCCCGAAGGATGGTCACTCGACAATCCAGACGAAGCCGGCGTCTCAGAGTCGCTGAGTTTCAAGGGAACCGGGTATCTGGACTTCCTGACTTCGGAGTCCTAAGTGGCCAAGAAGTCCGACGTCGCGGTCGAGATCACAGGACTCAAGCAGACCATAAGGTCGCTGAAAGAGTTTCCGGACGAGATCGACGAGATGAAAGCCGTCCATCAACGGGTGGGCGGGATGGTGCTGGAGGCGGCACGTCAGCGCATGCCTCGCGATACCGGGAAGCTCATCGACTCCTACAAGGTCGCGAACATCAAGCGCGGCGCCAAGATCACGTCCAGCCTCATCTACTCGGGCGTGTCCGAGTTCGGCGGGACGATGCGCCGGCATGCATCCAGCACCCGCACCAAACACAAGCCCACAGCACGAAACGAGGGCATCAAGTCCTACTACATCTATCCCGCCGTCGATGAGAAGCGCGGCGAGATCGTCCACATCTACGAGATCGAGATCGCAAGTCTCGCTCGGCGACACCACATGGGAGGCTAGGGGACATGGCCGAGGTCTACAAGTTCGACCCGCAGGCTATCAGAGTCAAAGACGCTCGCGAGTACCGGAAGCTGACGGGTGTTCCGTTCTGGACAAGCATGCAGATGCTGAAGAACCGCGGCATCGAGGCGGTCACCGAAGACGAGATCCTGGGCATTGCCTACCTCGTTCGCAAACAGGGGTCAGAAGATCCCGACAGTTTCACGATGGCCGAAATGGACAACTGGAGTTTCGGCCAGTGCATGGAACTCATGGCCGCGTTGAAATCCGCGCTTGACGATGAAAACCCTTCGGAGGGGAGCCCGACGAGTTCCTAGCGAGGCTCCCCGTGTTCCTAGAGGCGTTCCCCGGTCTTGCACCACGGGACTACTGGAATCTCACCATGGATGAATACGCCGTCCTCTCTACCCGCATCAACCAACGAATAGAATCCCAGGAGGCCGCGCGTGGCCGCTAACGTCAAAGTCGATATCACTGGTGATTCGACCTCGGCACGCCGCGCCTTTAAGGAGGCCGAAGAAGCC
>JAKAHF010000570.1 GCA_021815245.1 Actinomycetes bacterium | reverse complement strand
CCTTCTGGTCGTCACCAGTCAATGCCCCAAGGCGAGCTGCACTATGCGGACGACAACAAGCAACACGGCCAAGACAAGGTATACACGCAGCACGGCGAGACCGACCTTGCGGCCGGTGCCCATCTCGGGGGGCTTGAGCAGAGCGAGGGGCGGCATCCGCCACGTGGCCCTCTGCCCGCGATCCACCGCCCGCACCGCAGCTCCACCCCGGCGCCGGTACTTCAGTGCCAAGAAGCCACCCAGAAGGAGGGAGGCAGCGACGCCGACACCGAAAATGGCGAGGATCCCGGTGGAGCCAAGAGAGGGGAAGAGCACGCTCGTGGTCAGGATGATCGAGAGGATCACGAGCACGCCGATCACAGCCGAGGTGAACACATTCATGCCGGGGCCGTTCACCCAAGGGCCGAGAACCTCCCGGTCATTGCAGAGCAAGAGCAGGAACACGGTCGCTGAGGGCAGGAGCACGCCCGCCAAGGTCTGGACGCCTTCGGTGAGCAACCCCAGCGGACTTCCCGGGACGATCACAATTGCCGCGGCGACCAAGAGCAGTCCCGCGAACACGGCGTAGAACCCCTTGGCTTCCCGGGGGCGGCGGTGCAGGGAGTGCCGGATGCCGAGCACGTCCGCCACCGCGTAGGAGGTCGCCAGGCTCACTGCGGCCGCTCCGATGGTCGAGGCGTTGATCAAGCCTATGGCGAAGAGGATGCCGGCGACGTGACTGACGTAGGTGCCCAGGCCCGACGCGACCCCGCCGGCGTCGGTGAAGTGGCCGGCCGCGGGGGTGCCGACGAAAGCAGCAGCGCAGAAGGCCATCATGGCGCTCGCCCCCAGCATGACGAGCACGATACCGGTCCACAGATCAACCTTTTCGTAGGGAATGAAGCGCGGCGTGATGCGCTTGTCGATCACGTACGACTGCTGGAAGAAGAGCTGCCAGGGCGCCACCGTGGTGCCCACGATGGCGATGATCAGAAGCATCACGGTGGAGAGTTCTGTCCCTCCGGGAAGGCCGGGCACGACGAAGTCATGACCGACCTGAGCGAAGCCGGGGTGCACCAGGAAGACGATGGGGATGATCACGAGCGAGCCCGCAACCAAGGCGAAACATACGCGCTCGAAGACCCGGAACGATCCGGTACTCCCCGCGACGAGCACCACCATCGCGGCGACGAGGACGCCGGCGATCTTGGGTACGCCGAGATAGCCCAGGCCGAGGCTGAGACCGATGAATTCCGTCACGATGGTGACGGCGTTGACCAGGAACAGGTCGATGACGCTGAATGCCCCCCAGAACCGACCGAATCGCTCAAGGATCAGGCGGGCGTGCCCGACTCCCGACACGGCCCCCAAGCGCAGCACCATCTCTTGGTTGACGTAGAGCACCGGGATGAGGAGGACGAGAACCCACAGCAACCGGGTGCCGTAGTCCTGTCCGGCCTGGGTATAGGTGGCGAACGCGCCCGCGTCGTTGTCGCCCACCATAACGATGAGTCCCGGACCTATGATGGCGAGCAGCGTGACCAGCTTCGCCGACAGCTTACGACGGGGACCGACGTCCTCCATGCGGATCGTGCCGAGGGCTCCCTTGATATCACCGAGATGGGCGCTATCGAGAACGGCGGCCTCGCGGCCCTCGACCCGTGCACCCAGTGCCCCTTCAGAACCAGCGCCGTCGGCCGGGGACGATCCAGCCAATGGAGGAACAGTATCGGGCGGGCTTGCCGCCGGCCCAGGCCCAACATCATCGAGTGAAGATGGTGCTGCGCCGGGGTTGCCAGTGGTGTCACCGTCCATGACAATCACCTCCTCTCTCACACACCGCGACGCGAAGAACTCGCGGCAGTTCGTGGGTTGCTTCATGGCGCCCACAACAGGGGCCGAGCAGGGAGGGTGAGTGCGGGGGGACCGCCTCGCCGCTCTCCCTCGGGTCCGAAGGCCCGCGGGACAAGCGGTCGCGACTAGCTCGAGGGCATCAGACCGCAGGCCAACGGGCCCACGTGGGCCGTGCCTCCGGTAACCCGGAGGCGTCGCTAGACGGAGCGTCCATCGCGTGCCTCCTCGTCGTCATGGCCTCGGCGCCGCAGAACGGCGGAAGAGCCTCCTCCTCGCGAAGGGCAAAGGCGGCGGCCGTACAGTCGCAACGGCGCACAACTCGTCCGAGCACCGGCTTCGCCCGTTTGAGCGTGCACCGCGCGAAAGCTATGTCTGCCGAGGTTCCAGCGCCGCCATTCTCTGTCCTGATGGGGACTCGTGTCAAGCTGGAGCCGAATATTCGGCATGTCGAATGCTGGCGATTAGCAGGCCCTTTATGTTTGCGCCGACGTGTGGGGGGTGCTACGCTCCGGCGGCCCGAGCGAACCGACCGACATGCGGGGGGTCCAACGACCACTCGATTCGCAGGGGATCGAGTGACCCCGACTTGGCGGGCGAAGTCGGCCGCCAGGAGAGGACGATGAGCGCAGCACGAGACCTGATCGAGCTGTACCTGGCCGAAGGCTATGTCGTTCGGCGGGTCGAGGAGACGAACCGGACCGCGTGGGCAGAGTTGGAGTGCGACCCCGCTTCTCCGAAGAAGAGGGAGGCGGTCATCCGCGTGGAACTCCGCGACGCCGACGACCTCGCCTTCGCACACGGCCACCGGCAGAAGAGGTAGGCAGTCTTCCTCCGCGACGCCCCACGCCGAGGTGGGTGACGACCGCCGCGGGAAGCGCATGAGGCAGACGATCTGCGTCAGTCCGCCCGCTCCGTTCGTGCATCGCCCAGCCAGCTCAACCAGTCGTCTCAAGGCTCTTGCGCACGGTCGGTCTCGTCACGATCCTCGCGAAACCGGAAGGTGTCAAGCCCGGCCCTACACCTATCCGCGGCCATCGGTACCTGGTGGCGGGGTCCAACAAGTATCCAAACCGC
>JAKAHF010000569.1 GCA_021815245.1 Actinomycetes bacterium | reverse complement strand
GGAGCGGTCGCCGGAGTCTCGTGACGGCCGGTCTTTGGCTCTCTATCGCCTGGGGACTTGCGGTATGGGTCTTCGGCGAAGGCATCGGCGGGCTCTTGACGGATTCACCCACATTCCTCAGTGGTGCTCCCGGATCCGTGCTTCTCTATGTGGTCTCTGCGGTGCTCCTGCTGCTGCCAGAGGATCGGTGGTATCTTGGCCCGGCCAGGCGGTTCGACGTGGCCACGCTCGCAGTGGGGCTGAACCTATACTTGGCGGCGCTCCTGGAAATCCGCCCGATGTTTTGGACGAACTCCGGACTAACCGGCATTCTTGGCTCGCAACTCGCAGCGCCCCAGCCCACGTGGTTGCGTACGTCGCTCGCGACGACGATGTCTGCGCTGCGCCTTGATCCCGCGCTCTTCAACGGAATCCTCATCGCGCTCTTCCTCGTCTGCGCCACCCTTCTCCTCCTGCGTCCCGAACGATCAGGGAGCGTTTGGCTTGCCTTCGCTCTCCTCGCCTTCGTCTGGTGGCTCGGGCAGGACGTAGGCATGCTCTTCAGCGGTCAGGCAACTGACCCGAACAGCGCGCCTGTGCTCATCCTGCTCTTGTACGCGGGGTGGGCCTCTCGGAACGCGGAACGAAGGTCTCACTCCTCGGCCTGAGCGCAGCATCAGCCCAGCGGCCTGGGCTTTCCCGTGCGCGCATAGCTCCGGAGTTCGCCGCTCCGATCGGTAGCCAAGGCCGGCAGGTTGAGGCCATCTCAAAAGCGCATGGCCAAGTGCGGGTATCCCCAGGTGTGCTATGGCAACTGAGGAGCCTTTCGGGTTTCGCTGATCCCAAGGGAGGCGTCCAACTCGCAACGGGAGGGAGCACTCATGCGAATCGCTGCCTTGTCGATACGCCCCCTTCGGACAGTGACCGCTACGCTCGTCCTTGCCGCGCTCTCCCTGTTGGCTGCGCCTGCAGTGGCAAGTGCCCATGCGTTCTTGGTGCAAAGCACTCCAGCGGCGGGACAGCGTCTTCGGGTCGCGCCACGCACCCTCACTTTGGCGTTCACCGAGCCCGTTGTCCGAGGCAGCGTACATCTCCAGGTTAAGGCGGTAGCGGGCAGTCCTATCAAGACCGGGCGCATCGTTCTCGCCAGTGGCGGGTCGACCGTGGCCGTGAGCCTGCCGCCCTTGCCACCTGGTGTCTATCTGGTCGATTGGCAGGTCGTATCGGCGCAGGATGGTCACTTCAGTTCCGGCGAGTTCGCCTTCGCGGCCGGCTCAGCCGCCTCCTTGCTTGGCCTGGGCACCACAAGCGGCCAGCCCACCGACTGGCCGAACGCTGTTGCCGGTTGGCTCCTCTTGCTCGGCCTCGCGCTGGCTCTCGGCAGCTTGGCGAATGAGCGCCTGCTCGGGCCGCGTGTAGCGATGGCCCCGCAGGGATTCGCCCGCAGGCCCGTCCTTGGCATCTCACTCGCAGTGGCCCTCACCGGCTCTGCGGTATCCCTTCTCCTCTTCGTCGCAAGCCTGGGCCAGGGAAATCCGTTCGCGACGTGGCTCCAGGTCCACGCGTGGGCGGAGGCTCTCAGCGTGCCTGCCGGCATGTGGGCCGCCGCCGCGTCTGTCCTCGTACTCTATGCCCTACTGGCCGCCTCGCGCACGCTCAGCCGGACTTCCGCCTTGGTCGCTCTCCTTCTGGCAGCCTTCGCGGTGGCCATGCGCAGCCACCCGGCGGCAGGTGGCGCCTGGTGGGCGTCCCTCGCGATCACGGCGCACGTGATGGTGGCTGTCCTATGGGTAGGAATGCTGGCGAGTCTCGTCCTCGCGCTCTGGCGGAGGGAGACGCCCCTGCCACGAACGGAAGTGTTCGCAACGATCGCCCGGTACGCCCGCTTCGCGCTCTTTAGCGCCCTTGTGGTACTGGCAAGCGGTATCGTCGCTGCCCTCTCCGTGTTCACAAGCGTAAGCCAGCTCATTTCGACAGCCTATGGCGGGGTGCTCCTCGGCAAGGCCGCTCTGGTGATCGTCGCGCTGCTTCTCGCGCTGCTCTCGCGCAATCACGTCTCTCGGCCGAAGGAAGGGGATAGCGCCACCCCGGTCCGCCGCGCGATGCGGTGTGAGGCAGCGCTGCTCGTGCTGGTGCTCGGTGCGGCCTCGCTGCTCAGCAACGTTGCGCCCCCGCCCCCTGCGCCTTTGGCGTTTGCGCACACGCTAGACGCCCTGCTCGGCCCACCGCCCCCGAACGGACCCGCACTGACCCTGGCCGGCCAGGCGGGATGGCTGGAGGTCTTCCTCACGGCAAGCCAGGGACGTTTAACCCTCCAGGTCGTCAGTCCGGAAAGCGAACAGCCAAGCGGCGTTCGCCTGCTCTCGCCCGACTCCCCGAACGGCAACGCGGTCTTTGCGGAGCCGCCATCGCATCGGCGTGGGTCCATTGGCCTCGCCCTACGTTCTTGCGGGGCCGGCTGCTTCACGGTGCCATTCCGGTGGCGCGCCGGTGTGACAAGTCTGCGCCTGCAGGTTGCGGCGAAAGGCTGGGCCGGCGGCAGGCTCAACTTCGCGCTGCCGTGGCCTCCGAAGCCTGCAAATCCGAGCGACTGGTCGCAGGTGCTCTCGACGCTCAGCCGCCAGGCGCGATTCACGATGCACGAGGTGGTCACGAGCGGACCGCATGCGTCGGCGAGCACCACCTATCAGATAACCGGCAGCGCGCTGATCAAGAGCGAACCCTATCCGAGGACCACGGCGAACGTCTACCTACTGAGGCAGGCCCAGGGAGCATCCGAGTTCGTCGTCTTCTTCCCGGGCTCCCTCATCTGGATACACGTCTGGGTGGACTCGGAGCACCGCATCACTCGCCAGGTGACCGTCGACCAGGGCCATCTGATCGTCGACCGCATTGTTTACCCGGTGGGCGTCAGGTAATCCGCCTGCTA
>JAKAHF010000568.1 GCA_021815245.1 Actinomycetes bacterium | reverse complement strand
GCGAGCTCTTGCTCGAGTCGCTCGCCGCGGGGAGGGCGGCGCTCCTTATGACCCACTCGGAGGAGTTCGCGACATCGGTCGCCAAGCGCACGCTCTTCATGGAAGAGGGACAGCTGTTTGAGTCTTAGCGTCCCTCTTGGTCACGACAGGCTGCCGCCGAGCGACGCGCCTCTCGATGCGCGAAGGGTGTTGGCCGTCTCGCGGGCGCTCCGCCCGGGTCGCTCGTGGACGTCGGTCGCTTCGACCATCTACATGCTTGTGCTCAGTCTCGGCATCTCCGCCGGGCTGTTCTGGGGCTTCTGGACCTACACCGCCGCGGCCGTCGTCGACGTGGCCAGGCCGTACCGCGTGCTCTGGGGCCCTCCGGCTGTGGCTCTCGTTCTGCTCGCGACTCTGCGCTACAACACTCTGCAGGGATTCGCTTCGTATTCCCAGACAGACTGCCTGCTGCTTCTCGGAGCGCCCGTGCCGCGGCACGACTTGGTAATCATGCGGCTCCGTCGCATCGCCGTGGCAATGGCCGTGGCGGGCACTGTGATCGGCGGACTCGCGGCCCTTGCCTCGAGAGGGATGAGCCTGGGGGGCGTGCAGCTCGTGGAGGCTCTCGTCACCGGGGCGGCGGCTGGAGTCGTCGTCGTCACGGCGGGCTGGCAGGTGCAACGACTCCCGCGGCTCTCCGTTTGGGTGACCCGTCTGACCATACCGGTGCTTGCGATCGTCGCGGCTCTGGCGCTCGCGGGGCGGCACGGTGGCACCGCGGCACTGGTGGCTTCGGTCTCGGGTCCGTGGGGTTGGGCCGTGCTGCCCTTCCGTGCCTCGCAGCCGGACTGGACTGTCGTAGGCCCCGTGCTCATGGTCGTTCTTGCCGTACTCGGCTGGTTGGGCGTACGCCGTACCGCCGGTCAGGCGTCACTCGAGAGCTTCGGCCTGCGGGCGCAGGTGCGATCGCACGCGGTCGCGAGTCTCTGGGCCATGGATACGCGGTCGCTGCTTCTCGCCGGACGGCGCACATCGGGAGGCGCCCGGCGCTCCCGGCTGTCGCTCCGCATGCCGCGAAGGCCGGTTCTTGCCGTCTGCTGGCACGGCCTACTGCTGCTTCTGCGATCTCCCATGAGGCTGGGGTGGGCAGTGGTGGCGGCCGCAGGTGGCGCCATGGTCCTCGGCATGCACCCCGGTCGCACCGGGACCTCGTGGGCGGGGGCGCTTCTTCTCTATCTCTCGGCGAGTGCCCTGGTGGAGCCGATCAGAGTGGAGACCGATGCGCCCGGCACCGCGGTGATTCTACTCCCGTGGGGCATGGGCCTGGTGCTTCGACTCCACTGCGTGGTCCCGGCGGCGGTCATGCTGGGAGCGGCGATCGTCGGCCTCGTCATCGGCCTGGCCACCGGAGTCGTCGCCCTCGGCACCGCACCCGGCCTCATCATGCTGCTCGTTCTGGCGACCGCGGTGCAGGTGCTCTCGGCTGCTCTCTCGGCGAAGCGCGGAGGTAGGCTCCCGCATCAGATGCTTCTGGCCGGGGCGGGTGACACCACCGGCCTCAGCGTACTGACAATCGCAGGCTGGATCTTCGGCTGGGTCATAGTGGGAGTCGTGGCGATCGCCGTGGCGACCACTCTCACCCTGGGCAGAGCCGCGGGCTCTGGTCAGGCCACCGTAACGGCGGGCATTCTACTGGTGGCGCTCGCGGCCATCCTTTGGCAGCGCCTGGGGACGATCAAGCAGCCGGGCGAGAAGGAGAAGAACATCTTCGGCATGTAGCCGTTCCAGGCGGCCTACCAGTCGGCGGCCACGCCTCCCACATAGTGCGTCGTGCCCGAGGCCCGGTCGACGATGACGCCGAAACTGTGGCCCGACGCGGAGACCGTGCCGACACTGTAGGTCGACGCGGTGCCGGTGTAGTTGACTGTGTCGGCCTCCGCGTCGGCTGACGGTGCGGTCGCCGCGCCGGCCAGCAAGGCGAAGGTGATCGGCCGTTCCATGGCGTGTAGGTCGGCCGGGGTCATGCCGGTGGCCGTGGGATCGAACGTACGGCTGTCCACGTATGCGGCTTCGATGACGGTCATGGCGTTGCGCACCAACGACTTCGCCTCGGCATCTTGCGCCTTGGCGCGCTGATGCGGATAGGTGGGGATCGCGATCGCGGCCAGGATGGCGATGACGGCCAGCACCACCAGGATCTCTACGAGGGTGAAGCCCCTCTGTCTCTCCCTCAAGATGTCGGTCGGTCTCGGCATGGCCCTGTCCTCCGCATGCTGATTTCAACGCATCGTATCGGCGGCACGATGATCGCCTCGATTGGACTTTGGTCTTACGATGGCGCGCCGGTTTCAGGATGCGACCGCCACCAGGCCTCGGGCGCTACTATGGACAACAGATTGCGCGGGCGCAGCAGCAACATCACCGCCAAGAAGGGAGCTGACGTGCCGCTGAAGTTCAGGGTGTTTCTTCACAGTCACTTGGGATTCAACAGCAACTCCACGTTGTTCTACGGGGAGCGTGACGCGATCCTCATCGATGCCTGCACGCTGCTGAGCGACGCTCACGCGATGGTGGCCGACATCATCCAGATGCGCAGGAATCTCACGCATATCTACGTCTCGCACTTCCATCCCGATCACCATTTCGCGCTGGGCGTGCTGCAGTTCGCCTTTCCTTCGGCGAAGGTCGTCGCCTTGCGGAGCGTGGCGCGTGACATCGTCTACACCGCCGTCGACAAGCTCGACATGTGGAGCCTGGGCCGCTTCGGCGTCGACATGCCCACCAAGACCACCATCCCGCTGCCACTCAATGAAGCTCGACTCGAGCTTGAGGGTGAGGAGCTGCTCTTCTACGACGACTGGGAAGGCGACAGCATCAACAACTCGGTGGTGTGGGTGCCGTCGATGGGCGTGGTCTGCGCGACCGACGTGG
>JAKAHF010000567.1 GCA_021815245.1 Actinomycetes bacterium | reverse complement strand
TTCCGATCTGGCAACCAGGCACGTAGACATCCACGGGGATCAGGCTGTCGATGCCCTGCACGATGTTGTACGTATCCCAGACATTGCCCGATATGGCGCACGAGCCCATGGCAAGCACCCATTTCGGATCGGGGATCTGCTCATAGAGACGCACCACCCGGGGAGCCATCTTGATGCTGCACCAGCCGGCCACGATCATGCCGTCGGCCTGGCGGGGCGACGCGCGCATGGCTTCCATGCCGAAGCGCGACATGTCGAGTCGGGAGCCGCCGAGGGCCATCATCTCGATGGCGCAGCAGGCCAGACCGAAAAGCAAAGGCCAAAACGAGTAGCTGCGTCCCAACCCGAGGATCTTCTCGATCTGCACCGGCAGCGCGATGCCACCGGGCAGGCGGACGGCGCCGCCCATGAGTTCGTCATCTGAGTCGGCCCCTCCCTGGAGGTCGGAGCCCAGGAGCGCCGCGTTCTTGGCTTGAGCGTCGCTCAACCTGTCACGCACCTCGCGATCGGTGGCGTTTCGAAGCTCGAAGTCGCTCATTCCCATTCGAGAGCGCCCTTCTTCCAAGCGTAGACATAGCCCACGAGGAGTATGGCGATGAACACGAACATCTCGATCAAGGCCGGAGTACCCAGATCTTTGAGAGTGATAGCCCAGGGATAGATGAACACGGCTTCGAGATCGAACAGTACGAAGAGGACGGCGACTACATAGTAGTGCACGTTGAAAGGCCCGCGCGCGTCGGCGATGGGCAGGCAACCGCACTCGTAGGGAAGACCCTTGCTCGGGTTCTTACTGCGGGGCGCGAGCAGGTGCGAGATCGACACGAATGCGATGGCCATGGCCGCCCCAATGGCGAACATGATCGCGAACTGTATGACCAAATCGACGGTCGGGTTAACCAAGCGAATGCCTCGTGCCGGGAGTAGTTAAGGTCATATCCAGGCGGTGCGCCAGGCTGCTGCGGAACCGCATTGGACGATAACAAATCCTCTGAGCGCACGCAAGACGGTTTCAGCCAGTGAAACTCATTCATATTTGGCGGTTTGCGCGTTTAGTCGCTATTTGCTCGGATTTCGCCGGTTCTGGCCCGGGGTGGGCTATACTCCTCCGGTGGCGAAGGACCCGACACGGAGCATGCCCGTCATGGGGCACCTCGGTGAGCTGCGCAAACGGCTCACCTGGGTGGCGTTGGTCGTAGTCGTTTTCGTCATCGCGGCGTTCGTGAGAAAGAACGACGTGTTCGGCATCATGATGCACCCGCTGAGGGAGAACACGTCGATATCCGAGTTGGTCACGCTGGGCGTGACCGAGGCGTTCATGTCGGTGCTCAAAGTGTGCATCTACGCCGGGTTGATCTGCTCACTGCCCTTCATCCTCTACCAGTTCTGGGCCTTCATCCTTCCGGGCCTCTACGAGAACGAGAAGAAGAGCGTCATCCCATACGTTCTTTCAACGACGGCGCTGTTTCTCGGCGGCATCGCGTTCGCCTACTTCATCGTGCTCCCCGTCGGCCTGCGGTTCATGATCGGGTACGCACCCGACATCTTCAACCAGTTCCTGCAGGCCGACCGATACATCACCTTCGTGTCGATGTTCCTACTCGCCTTCGGGCTGGTGTTCGAGCTACCCATCGTCATGATGCTGCTGTCGTGGGCCGGCATCGTGAGCCACCAGCGCATGCGCAAAGTGCGCCGGTACGCGATCCTTGTCGAAGCGGTCGTTGCCGCGGTGTTCACGCCCAGCCAGGACCCGCTCAGCATGTGCCTCATGCTGTTGCCGCTCATCGTGCTCTACGAGTTCGGCATCTGGCTGTCGAAAGTCTCGACCAGTAGGCGCGACAAGCGCAGACGGCTGGCCGAAGAGGCCGAAGCCGCAGCCGCGGCGGAGGTGAGCGAAGCCGCGGAGAACGAAGGGCTGGGTCTCGGCAGCTAGCTCCGCGTTGCACCGGTAGCGCTGATGGTGTTACCATCTGGCCATGACTGAGGCGAAACGCTCC
Source organism: Actinomycetes bacterium (assembly GCA_021815245.1). Next base: position 914 of record JAKAHF010000567.1, on the reverse strand, counting down.
GGCGCCAAGAAGGGCACTCACGCCGCCGACATCCGGCTTCATCCCGTCGCCCCTCAGACCGTCAGCGACCAGGTAGCTTCGCAACTCCGCCAGCTCATCACTTCGGGTGAATTCAAACCCGGAGACCGCATCCCCGCCGAGCGAGACCTTGCCGTGAGGCTGGGGGTCGGCCGGCCGGCGGTCCGCGAGGCGCTCCGCGAGTTGCGCGCGCAAGGTCTTCTGCACACGGGGCGGGGCGCCCAGGGCACCACCGTCGCGAATCTGCCGGCGCCGAACTTCTCCCAGCCGCTCTCGCCGTTGATGGGCAAGGGAGCCGAGCGCCTCATCGAACTGATGGAGGTCAGGAGCGCGGTTGAGATCGAGGCGGCCGGCTTGGCCGCGCGCCGCGCGACGCTTGAAGACCTGCACCGCATGTCGCTCGCGCTCACGGCACCCGGCGACATCATCACGCCCGAAGAGGATGTGGCCTTTCACATCTCGATCGCCGAGGCCACGCACAACGCGCTCTTCCAGAGCGTCATCCAGGATCCGGTCGATCTGCTGCACGATCACATGGCCGCCATATTCGCCGCCTACTACAAGGAGCCCGGGGGGGCCATAGCCCTACAGCAGCAACACGATGCCATCCGACGGGCGATCCGCGCGGGCGACGAACAGAAGGCCCGTCAGGCCATGCGCCAGCATCTCGACTACGTGGTTCGCGGACTGGCGCAACTCGTGGGCACCGGTAGGATCATGCGCATGGTCCTCATCGACCTCGACGGCACCCTGCTCGCGGGACCGCGCCACATATCCGAACGCTCGAAACGGACCATCGGCAACGTGCGTGAGGCCGGAGTCGAGGTCGTGCTGGTCTCATCGCGCCCGCCCCGGCAGATGCGGGCCATACATCAGGAACTTGGATTGCTGACTCC
>JAKAHF010000566.1 GCA_021815245.1 Actinomycetes bacterium | reverse complement strand
GATACAAAGACGGAGTCCTTCAGCCTGCGCTACGTGCCCACGACAGTGGACGACATTCGTATCGGACTAGCCAATGGGATGGGAGTCCTGCCAGCCTGTCGGGAGGCCGGCAATTGGAAACCGCTCGAAGAGGCGATGAGCAAGTTCGAGATCCGCCTACCATGCTCTAGCGCCAAGGGCGGCCTGAAAATGGTGACCGTCTCGCTCACCAAGGAGGAGTCGGGGTTCGCGGCGGAGCTGGCCTCCCTCACCGCCGGTGCTAAACTCCTGGCCACGTACGAGGGCAAGCTTACTCCGGAGCAGGCTCGCGGCATCTATATGGCAGACCAGCCCGAGATTGTGCTGATCGCCGGCGGCGTCGACGACGGCGGTGACACGGAAACCCAGCTCCACAACGCCAGGCTGTTGGCCGAAAACTCCAAGTATGCCACCTACACGCGTTACGGTGTCCCCGTTATCTACGCGGGCAACCAGGACATCCGCGAGCAGATCGAGAACATCTTCCGCTGGAACAACGTCGACATTCGCGTCACCGAGAACGTGATGCCCGAGGTGAACCGGTTCAGCATCGAGGCCGTCAACGAGACCATCCGCGAACTGTTCCAGAGGGTCATCATCCGCGGCAAAGGCTTTGATGTCGTCGAAGAGTACATGGACGCGCCTTTCATTCCCACTCCGCGGGCGGCGTTCCGGGGCATCAACTTGCTGGCTCACGGCCACGGCGGCGAACCTGGCCTAGGCAACATAATGGCGCTCGACATCGGCGGCGCCACAACAGACTTCTTCTCTAACGTGTCCGACAACCCTCTCTACGTCTATGAGGGACCGGACAACACCAGGCGCGTCAAGCGCACCATCCTCAAGACGCCCAACACCCCGCTGGCCTATCGGCGAGTCGAGGGTAAGTATGGGCTCAGCTACAACGCGGAAAACCTCAAGGAACTGGCGCGCTTCCGAGACGGCGAAATGCAGCGAGAGCTGTCCGAGTACCTGAGCAGGAGCTTCATCGACGCCTTTGTCCCGGGACAAGGGCAGTTTCAGCAGTTCCTGTTCTCGCGTAACGGCTCCGTCGAGGTAGATCTCGATCGATACTTGAGCTTCCTTTCTTCGAACCCCCACGTCGTGCCCGATACCGCGGTCGAGAACGCCGCGCGGTCGTGGCTGGCGCGCGAGATCCTCGCCACGGCCACTCGAAAGCATGCCGGATACGTCGACGAGACCGAAACCTATTTCCTTCAGTACGGCGTCAACTTGCTCAGCCAGCCGGTGACGGTCGTTCTGATCGGGGGTACGGTGTATCACAAGTGCCAGGAGAAAGCGGCGGGCTACCTGGACGATCTCGCCCTGATTGCACGGGGGGTTCTCTACAATCCGGACGAACCAAACGTGCTGCGGCCCAACGGTCACGTCCTGCTGGATGCGCAGTACCTGGTGAGCATACTGGGCGGCCTGTATGGGAGGGTGAACCCTGAGCAAGCACTGCGGGTCATGAAGCGGGAGTTGATAAAGCTCGACGTCGTGCCATACGCGGCCACGGGCGTGAGATAGCTGCCTCTAAGCGTGGCGTCGGTGGGATCTTGTATCCGACACAGCCGGTTTTTCGCCGGCAGAAGCAAGTCGACGAAGGGGATGGGGAGGTGCAGGCGATGGGGCCCAGAATTGCCGTCCTGGGAGCAGGCAACGGCGGGCATGCATTCGCGGGTGACCTGGGGCTGCGTGGGTACTCAGTCAGCCTCTACAACATGTTCGCCCATGAGATCATCGACTTGCAGGCCGCGGGTGGCGTCCGGTTGGAAGGCGCCGTCGAAGGTTTTGGCCCGCTGGAACTCGTGACGTCCGAGGTTGGGCCGGTCGTGTCGGAGGCCGACGTCATACTCGTCGTAGTCCCTGCCATCGGACATGCCGGCATGGCCGAGGCGTGCGCGCCGTTCCTGCACGACGGACAGGTTATCGTCCTCAACCCGGGTCGAACGGGAGGCGCCCTCGAGTTCCGCCAGGTACTGCGGAGCCACGGCGTCACGAGCAAGGTTCTGGTAGCGGAGGCTCAGACGCTCCTGTTCACCTGCCGGCTCTCGGGGCCGGCGCGCGTCCGGGTCACCAGCATCAAGCGCCAGGTACCACTTGCCGCGCTGCCGGCGAGCGACACGCCACGGGTTCTGGAGGCTCTGCACCCCCTCTACCCGCAGTTTATAGCCGCTGAGGACGTGATCGAGACCAGCCTGGACAACATTGGCGCCGTCTTCCATCCAGGGACCATCATCTTGAGTGCGGCGCGTATCGAGTCCGGCGTGCCGTTTGAGTTCTACCGTGATATGACTCCTGGGGTAGTGAGGCTCTTGGAGGCCGTCGACGAAGAGCGACTCGCCGCGGCACACGCGTACGGCGTGCGGGCTGTATCGGCCTCCGAATGGTTGAAGCGAAGCTACGAGGGGATCCAGGGCGAGACTCTTTACGAACGTATTCGAAGCAACGCCGCGTACGCCGGCATAGCAGCTCCGCGCTCCCTGGACACGCGCTACGTCCTGGAGGACGTTCCCACAGGGCTCGTGCCCATCGCCTCGCTCGGCCGGCTGGCGGGATTGGATATGAGGGCTACCGGGGGGTTGGTCGACGTGTCCTGCGCTCTGTACGGAAAAGACTTCTGGAAGGATGGCCGCAACGCGCACCGGCTGGGTGTCGCGGGCCTCACCATAACCGAAGCGAAGGCTTTGATCCGCGAGGAGACCATCGCCGCGAGCCAGGCCGGCAACCTGCCATGACATCGGTGAATCGGATTCGCACCCAGTTATTTGCTCGGGCTCCCATGAAAGGACAGTTTCGGTTAGACGCCCCATTGAGCGAGGAGGGATTGTCATGACGGACAGAGAGAGTTACTTGAAGAAGCGAGTAACCAGGCGCGAGATGCTGGGAGCACT
>JAKAHF010000565.1 GCA_021815245.1 Actinomycetes bacterium | reverse complement strand
TACCGTGAGCCTGCACATGCCCGGCAACGAAAGGACTGCCTGAGCTGGACTGCCATCCGCGAGCGGCCCCGAAGGTGGCGACCCTCTCGACGACGTGGGTCGGTCACGCAACCGTCCTCCTGGCAATTGAAGGCGTTCGTCTGCTGACCGATCCGATGCTGCGCCGGCGGGTCGGGCCCTTACGACGCCTGGTGCCCGCACCCGCGATCGACCGGCTCCGGTCACTGGACGCCATCCTGCTGTCGCACCTCCACCAGGACCACTTCGACATCCAGTCGCTGGAGCTCCTTGCCCACGACGCGCCCATCCTCGTACCCAGGGGCGGAGAGCGCTGGCTCGCGCGAGCCGGATTCACGGCCGTGCACGGCATGGAGCCGGGGGACACCGTCCGCGTCGCGCATCTGCAGGTAAGGGCGGTGCCGGCCCGCCACTCGGCCCCGCGCTACCCCTTCCTGCGCCACGACCTCAGCCTCGGCTTCGTCATCAGCGGAAGGCATCAAGTCTACTTCCCCGGTGACACCGGCCTCTTCGACGGCATGGCCTCGATCTCACACCACCTGGATCTGGCCTTCGTGCCCATCGGCGGCTGGGGATTGCGCGTGCCCGAGGAGAAGCACCTCGACCCCCTCCGAGCCGCGCAGGCGCTCGCGCTCCTGCGGCCGCGGATGGCCATCCCGGTACATTGGGGCACGTACCAGCTCACGGGTTTGAGTCTCGCCCCCTCATTCCGCCGCCTCGACGAAGCACCGAGACAATTCGTCGAGTACACCCACCGGCACGCTCCGGAGGTTCTCACGATGCTGCTCAACCCGGGCGAGAGCCTCGACGTAGGCGCCCTCCTCCAACGAGGCACGGCGTGAGCGACGCGACACCTCCCAGCGGCAACAACCACTCGCTCACCCGCCGCATCGTCATCCGGATCGTCCTGCTGATCGTCACCGCCATCGGCCTGTACGGGGTCTGGCCGGGACTGCTGGGAGTGCTGTCGGCGTGGCCCAGCATACGCGACGTGCAGATGGTCTGGCTCGCCATCGCCTTCGTGCTTGAAGCCGCCAGCTTCGTCAGCTTCTGGATCATGACGAAGGACGCGCTGCAAACGCCCGGCCTCTTTCTGCCGGCGACGTCGCAATTGGCTTCGAACGCCCTCAGCCGCATCATCCCGGGCGGCGCCGCCACCGGCGGAGCGGTCCAGTACAGCATGCTGGCCACGGCCGGGGTCGAGGGTCCCCGCATCGCGACGGCGCTCACCGCGGTGACGCTCCTCTCGACCGCCATGCTGCTCGCCTTCCCGTTGTTCAGTCTGCCGGCGATCATGGGCGGGGCGCAGGTCGACCGCGGATTGGCCCAGGCCGCGCTCGTGGGCCTCGGCGCTCTCGTGGTGGGGAGCGCCGCCGGCGCCGTGGCCGTGGCCTGGGACCGGCCCCTCCAGTTGGCGGCTGCGGCGGCCCAATCGGTGAGCAACTGGGTGCGGTCACGGATCCTGCGCTCCGACCGACCGGTCAGACACGACGTGCCCGTCACGGTGCTGCGGGAGCGCGATCTAATCCTCGGGGTCCTCCAACGCCGCTGGTGGAGCGCGCTGCTGACCTCGCTGGGGAAGGTGGGACTCGACTTCTTCGCTCTGCTCGCCTGCCTGACCGCCGTCGGCGCCAAACCCAGCCCTTCGGGCGTCCTGATCGCCTACGTGGTGGCGAACCTGCTGGGCATGGTGCCCTTTACGCCCGGCGGCCTCGGGTTCGTCGAGACCGGCCTGGTCGCGACCCTGGGCCTCGCCGGCGTGGGAGCCGGGGACGCCAGTCTGGCGACACTCGTGTACCGCTTGATCTCGTTCTGGTTGCCCATCCCCGCCGGCCTGGTCGCCTATGTCCTCTTCAAGGCCCGCTACCGGGCCGGTCCCTCCCCGCCGGTCTATCCCGGAGCGGGCACCACCACGACCGAGTGAGGGCTCTCAGCACGATGCGGCCCCGACGACCCCGGGCCTTTACGACCGCCGGGGATCACGACCGCTGGAGTTCGCACAACCAGTGCTGGTAGTGCCACACCTCCACGGCCCGGCCGTCGTCCCAATGCGCCATCCAGCAGCCGGTGGTCTCGAACCAACGCCCGTCGGGCTCGAGGGGGATCAGGGGATTGCGACCGGTATGGGTGCCGCTGCACCGGTAACGGTGGCAGGTAGTCTCACCCGAGACGACGCCTTCCACCTGCTCGATCGTGAAATCGGGCAGTCCGATGCGGAAGGCGCTGATGAACTCCTTTTCGGCCGCCAGGTCCATATCGGCGAACGGGGGCGTGTGGAACACACACGAAGGCGAACACACCGCATCGAGTCGATCGACGTCGCCGGTGCTCCACACGTCGAGCACCGTCTCGACCGCCTTTCTCATCCTTTCCGGCACGTCGAACCTCCTCGTTGTCGGTCTGGTGCCGCTACCCCCGCCAGGCGACCGCCCGTATGGGGGAACCGTCACCCCCGACGATGGGCAGCGGCAGGAAGGCGCACCGACACCGGCCGGCACCCAACTGGTCGAGTCCGGTCAGATTCTCGACGATCGGGATGTCGCCCGCCAGCAGCAGGTAGTGGATGGGGTGGCCCGCCTCCTCTTCGCTGACCGCGTAGGCTTCGCGGGAATCGACACCGCCGCAGTCGGTCCCGACCATCGTCACCCCCAGCACCAGCAGGTGCTTCGCAGCTTCGGCCGACAGGTACGGGTGGTCCCACATGTCATCCTGGCCGAAGTGCGCATCCCACCCCGTCCAGAGCAGAGCAAAGTCACCTTCGCCCAAGCCGCCCGCGGCGGCGACGGCCGCCTCGAGGTCGACCAGGGAGATCTCCGGCCCGCGCCCGCGCAGATCGAGCACGACACCATCGCCCACCAATCGGGTGACCGGCAGGGCATCGACGGTCTTCCCCCCCTG
>JAKAHF010000564.1 GCA_021815245.1 Actinomycetes bacterium | reverse complement strand
ATGGGCTGGGATCAAGCACAAGAAGGCGCTGGTAGACGCCAAGCGCGGCGCTATGTTCGGCAAGCTGGCGAGAGCCATCACCGTGGCCGCGCGCGAAGGCGGAGGAGATCCCGACCATAACGCTACTCTTGCCACGGCCATCATGAAGGCCAAAGACGCCAACATGCCTCACGACAATATCGACCGTGCCATCAAGAAGGGCACCGGGGCCGGGGCCGACGCCGACGCCTACCAGCACCTCACGTACGAGGGCTACGGTCCGGGCGGCGTCGCCGTATACCTCACCGCGCTGAGCGACAACAAGAACCGCACCGCGGCCGACGTACGCTACATCTTCGACCGTGCGGGCGGCAAGCTCGGCACCGACGGCTCGGTGAGCTGGATGTTCGAGCGCAAAGGCGTCATCTACGTCGATGCCGCCGGTCGCAACGAAGACGAGTTGATGGAGAGCGCCATCGAAGCGGGGGCTGAGGATGTGCTCGCCGAGGGCGACGTCTTCGAGATCCGCTGCGATCCGGTCGACTTCGTCGCCGTGCGTTCGGGCCTCGAAGGGGCGGGCATCAAGTACACGTCGGCCGAACTGACGATGATCCCAAAGAACACGGTCGCACTCGACGAGGCCGACGCTCGCAAGACACTCCGTCTGCTCGACGCGCTCGACGAGAACGACGACGTGCAAGAGGTCTACGCCAACTTCGACATCCCCGACGCGGTCATGGAGTCAATCGCAGGGTGAGCGCGGACCGGTCGGCATGAGTGCTGTGGCTGGCCGGGTGATCTTGGGCATAGATCCGGGGACGGCCTCCACCGGTTTCGGTGTCATATGTGTCGAGGGCAATCGGTTGCATACCATCGAGTTCGGCGTGATCGATACTTCGTCGGCATCGGCCCCCGAGACGCGCTTGGAGCAGATCTTCGACGGAGTTCGAGAGGTCGTGCGGCGTCACCAGCCCGAGGCGACGGCCATCGAGTCTCTCTTCTTCAACGTCAACGTACAGTCGGCCCTCGCGGTTGGCCAGGCGCGCGGAGTATGCATGCTCGCGTGCTCCCAGTCGGGGTGCAGGGTGTTCGAGTACACGCCGCTCCAGGTGAAGCAGGCGGTCGCGGGCTACGGCAGGGCCGACAAGAAACAGGTCATGGAGATGGTCAGAGCGTTGCTGGGCTTGGCGGAGCCGCCTCGTCCCGATCACGCGGCCGACGCGCTGGCGGTGGCGATCTGTCATTCGAATTCATCGACCATGCTTGACAGGGTCGCGCGGAGTGAGGCGGCTGCCGCGGCGCGGAGGCGAAGCACATGATCGAGCGTGTCACAGGGAGCGTCGCGGCTAAGACTGCCGAAGGGGTGGTCATGGAGGTCGGCGGGGTCGGCTTTCTTCTCGAAGTCTCGGCCACCACGCTTTTCGATATGCCCACCGTAGGAGAGAGCGCGCGGCTGTACGCGCATCTCCACGTGAGCGACGATGCGCTGCGGCTCTTCGGTTTCTCGTCGGAAGAGGAGAGGGAACTGTTTCGTATGCTCCTTGGAGTGAGCAAGATCGGGCCGCGTCTGGCCCTGGCTGTGTTGTCTGTAAGAAGGCCCCTGGAGTTGAAGCGGGCGTTGGCCGCAGGTGACGTGGCCTTGCTCTCGTCGGTGTCGGGCGTCGGCAAGAAGACAGCCGAGCGCATCGTTCTCGAATTGCGCGAGAAGATGGGCGATCTCGCGGGGGCTCCCTCGAGCGCCGGCGCGGCCGGCCTTCCGGTCGAAGAGGAGGCGCTGCTCGTAGCGCGCGCCGCTCTCGTCGAGTTGGGATTCAGTGTCATCGAGGCCGACAAACTGCTTGCCGTGCTCGACCCTTCGCTGCCGGTGGAGGAACTCGTGCGACAGGCGCTGTCGAAGCGCTAGGAGACCGCCGTGGACGAGGAAAGACTGGCCGATCCCGAAGAAGCGCCACTCGAGCAGGAACTCGAGCGGACTCTGCGGCCGCGTTCGCTTGGCACGTTTGTCGGCCAGCCGGTGTTGCGCGAGCAGATGCAGATCTTCATCGAGGCGGCGAAGTCGAGGGGCGAGCCGCTCGACCATGTGTTGCTGGCCGGCCCTCCCGGGTTGGGCAAGACCACGCTCGCCAACATCATCGCACTCGAGATGCGGGTGAACATAGTGACCACCTCGGGCCCGGCGCTCGAGCGCAAGGCCGACATGGCCGCCATCCTCACGCACCTGCAGGAAGGCGATGTGCTCTTCATCGACGAGATCCATCGCCTCAACCGGTCGATCGAGGAGATCCTCTACCCGGCTATGGAGGACTTCGAGATCGACATAGTCATCGGCCAAGGCCCGAGTGCCCGCAGCATACGACTCGACCTGCCGCGTTTCACGCTCATCGGCGCCACAACCCGCAGCGGACTCATCACCACGCCCCTGCGTGACCGGTTCGGTTTCTCCCATCGACTCGACTACTACTCCGCCGAAGACCTGTCGCGCATCGTAGAGAGATCGGCCGAGATTCTCGAGGTCGGCATCGACCGGTTGGGCGCAGAAGCCATCGCCATGCGCTCGCGGGGCACGCCTCGCATAGCCAACCGGCTGCTCAAGCGCGTGCGCGACTACGCCCAGGTGCGCCACGAGGGCGACATAACCGCCGACATAGCGCTCGAGGCTCTGCGGCTGTTCGAGGTCGACGACGAGGGACTTGACCGGGTCGATCGCGAGATCCTCAACCTCATCATGCGCAAGTTCGACGGTGGCCCGGTCGGACTTTCGACGCTGGCTGTCGCGATCGGAGAAGAAGCAGACACCATCGAGGATGTGTACGAGCCGTTTCTTCTGCAGCGGGGCTTCTTGATGCGTACGCCACGGGGGCGAGTGCTCACGAGGTTGGGCTACGAGCACTGTGGCGGGATGCCGCCGGCGAAACCCTATCAAGCCGACACGCTGTTCTC
>JAKAHF010000563.1 GCA_021815245.1 Actinomycetes bacterium | reverse complement strand
GAAAGCGGTCACGTTGGTCCAGGGGCTGCGCAAGGCCATAGAGGCCGAGGGACTCAAAGGTGTGGGCGTGGTGCAGCGCGGCACCGAGACATACCTGGTCAAGGAGTAGCACCGCGAGCTGGTAGCCCGCAGTGCGCAGGCACATGAGGCCGCCGCAAGGCGGCCTCCGTCGTTCCCGGGGTCGGCTCTACCCGCTGGGCGTCTTCAGACGGAGCACGGCCGCAAGCACGGCAGCCACCTCGCCCCGGGTGGCCCGCTGCCAGACGTTGTACGAGGGGCCCATGCCTACGAGGCTGCTCAAGAGGCCGTTGAACGAGGCCCGGGCGGCGGCTTCGTCATGGGCCGGCGAGACCGCCCCGAAGGGCGGCAGATAGCCCAGGGGCGGAGACACCAGCGTCCCCGGCTCGATCGCGTCGACCCCCCGCACGGCCATGGTGATCAGCTGCGCGCGGGTGATGTCCTGGTACGGCCCGAAGCGGGGCGGCGACTGTGAGATCCCCTGGGTGACCCCCAAGGAGTCGGCGAGAGCGGTGTACGCGTTCGGGTAGAGCGCACCGTTGCTCGGCGGCAGATCGACGAAGGGCGCCGTCGAACCGAGGGTCGGCGTGCGACCCAAGGTCAGCAGGATCATCTTGGCGAACTGCTGGCGGGTGGCCGGGTCACCGGGGTGGAACAGCCCATCGGCGTAGCCCCCGACGACGCCGGTCGCCGCCAACTGCTCGATGGCCGAGGCGTAGGGCGAACCGGTCGGGACGTCGGCGAACCGCGGAGCAGGGGGTTGCGTCGTCGTGGTCGTGGACTCCTGCGTGGTCGTAGTCGTCGCTGAGGTGGTCGTGGTGGTCGGCGGCGGGACGGTGGTCGTGGTCGGCTGGCCGGTTGTTGTGGTGGTCGTCGACCCCAGCGTGGTTGTCGTCACCTGGCCGCCGACGGCCTGCACCGCCCGAGCGGCGTCGAGCATGCCCCAGCCGAAGGTCTGGTCGAAGCCGGGCGCACCCAGATCGCCCGCCGTGGAGATGAGCGCGCTCTTCGCTTCCGCGGGCGTGAGGCCGGGATCGACCGACTTCATCAGACCGACCGCGCCGGAAACCAACGGCGCCGCGAACGACGTACCCATCAGGCCCGACGTGAGCCGCCAACCCGCCGTGTCGGCGGTATAACCGATGATGTTGGTACCTGGGGCGACGAGCGTGAGCGCGGGCCCGCGGCTGGACCAATCGGCGATGAGATCGCCGTACAGTGGCGGACCGGCGGTCGCCCCGACCGCGATGACCCCCGGATAGGCCGCCGGGTACTGGACCTGGTCGTTCGGGTACGCGTCGCGGCCGCCGTTCCCTGCGGCCGCGACCACGACCACGTTGTGAGTGAGGGCGTAGTTGATCGCCTCGGCTTCGGCGTCGTTCCCGTACAGGCTACCCGCACTGATGTTGATGATGTCCGCTCCGTGGTCGACGGCGTAGACGATCCCCCGTATCTCTGCGTCGATGGCGAAGGTCGGGCCGTCCGAGAGGTGCACCGGCATCACCGTCACGTTCCAGCCGGCGCCGGCGATCCCCACGTCGTTGTCGGTCTGCGCGGCGACGACCGATGCGACCTCGGTGCCGTGACCCATGATGTCCTTCCAGGCAGGCCAGACGGTGTTGGGAGTCGACGTCGACACATCAACCGGCGCGACGATCTTGTTCGTCAGGTCGGGCACATCGCGAGCGATCCCGCTGTCGAGCACTGCGACCGTCACCGACGGGGACCCGGTGGTCATGTCCCACGCGTTGAAGAAGTCCGCTCGGGAGAGGTACCACTCATACGGATCGCTGCCCCCCGAGGGGAGCACGTACTGGTCGTCGGGCGTACGCGCGTACGTCCTGGCTTGGTCGACCTCCACCCGCAGGACGTCGGCGCGGTCAACAAGCAGTTTCGTCCGCAGGTCGGCGAGGTTGGCCGCGGGCACCTCGATCGTCTGCAGATCCAGCGGCGGGACCGCCCCCAACCAGCGGGCGCCGTAGGCGGCCAGGTCGACCGTGGTGGCGAGGCTGGGGGCACCCGGCTTGAGTTTGACGAGCAGACGCTCCGGCTGGACCGATCCGGCAGTCGGATCACCGCCGATACCGGCCAAAGGTGCCGCGGCAGCCGGAGAAACCGATACCAGCGGGATGACGCTCCCCCCGGGCAGGGCGAGCAGGCCGGAGCCGACGGCCAACGCGGCGAGACTGAGCACAAGAACGGCGAGGAGTCGGCGAGCGCACTTCACGCGCCGAAGCATACCCCACCAGCGGCCGCACGTCATCACGGTCCGCCGCCGCCTAGAAACTAAGGGCCCGCTCCTACGGCAGGTACTGCTCCTCGATGGAGGTCACCACCCCGTCGGTCAGGGTGAGCCAGTAGGGGATGGCGCGCACGCGCCGCAGTTCGGTGCCGTTGCCGTGCCATAGGAGCAGGTAGCTCGACCACGCGATGGGCTGGCCGATGGGGTTCACCACCGGGTAGGTCGACTCGGTGATCGTGACGTTGCCCGTCGCGTCGTACGGGTACAGCCGGCCGCCGCGGTTGCGCACGTAGTAGTCGTTGTCGAGACTGCCTCCGGCCGGGATGACCCCGTCGGCGACGGCCGCGGTGACCGCTTCGGCTCCCACCAGCAAGTGCACCGGGTCGAGCACCAAGTGGCGGCTGCCGTCCTCGTTCTGCCAGAGGTGGTGGATGAAGCCCAGGACCTTCTGCCGGCCGTCACCCAGGTCGATGAGCGAGCCCTGGTCGTAGTCGGGGTTCTCCATGCGCGCCAGCCGGTTGTAGAGCACCTGGGCCACCTCGCCCCGGGGCATGGGGGCGTCGGGGCTCTCGCCCAGGATGTCGATCCCCACCAGGAGACCGTTGTACTGCGCCTTGGCGGCCGTCTTCCAGTGCGTGCCGTCGTCGAAGGTCCCCCACT
>JAKAHF010000562.1 GCA_021815245.1 Actinomycetes bacterium | reverse complement strand
TTCCCGATGTCGATCAAGGACAACGTGGTGGCGGGCGTGAAGGCGCACGGCATCGCCAAGGGGCGCGAGCTCGACGTGGTCGCCGAGACGCGACTGCGCGAGGTCGGGCTGTGGAACGCCGTGAAGGATCGCCTGAACGACTCCCCGTACCGCCTCTCGGGAGGTCAGCAGCAGCTGCTGTGCCTCGCGCGGGCCCTCGCCGTCGGACCCGAGGTCCTCCTCCTCGACGAGCCCACCTCGGCGCTCGACCCGCTCTCGACCGAGGCCGTCGAGAACCTGTTGCGCACCCTCGTCCCCGCGCTCACCCTGATCGTGGTGACCCACAACCTCGGCCAGGCCCGGCGAGTCTCCGACCGCACGATGTTCTTCTATGAGGGTCGTCTCGTCGAGCACGGTCCCACCCCGGCCCTCTTCGAGTCCCCCCGCGACCCCGACACGGCCCGTTACGTCAACGGGTTGATGGGCTGAGGGTTACGCAGAAATCAACTGAGCATCACCCCAGGGTCACGAGTGGTTCACCCGGGGTGTTTACCGTGAGGCGTCACCAACGAGGAGGAATGAAGTGACGACAACCTTGCGCAGTGGAGTCCGTCTGATGACGGTGCTCACGATCGCGGGTGCTCTGACGGCGACCGGTCTGTCGACCGCGGCGTCAGCGGGCACCAAGAAGAAGCCGAAGGCGGCCGCGCCGGCGACCATCACCGTCGAGAAGCCGGCGGCCGCGAACCTGACCGAGACGGGCAGCACCCTGCTCTACCCGCTCTGGAACATCTGGGGCCCCGCCTACCACCACACCTACCCGCAGGTGACCTTGACGACGGCCGGCACGGGCTCGGGCACGGGCATCGCCGACGCGACGAACAACACCGTCAACATCGGCTCCTCGGACGCCTACCTCTCGCCCTCGACGGTGGCGGCGAACCCGGGTCTGCTCAACATCCCCCTCGCCATCTCCTACCAGGTGATCGCGTACAACATCCCCGGCGTGACCGCGCACCTCAAGCTGAACGGCACGATCCTCACGAAGATCTACCTCGGGCGCATCACCCGCTGGGACGACCCGGCGATCGCGAAGCTCAACCCGGGGATCAACCTCCCCGGCACCACCATCGTCCCGGTGCACCGCGCCGACGGCAGTGGTGACACCTTCCTGTTCAGCCAGTACCTGGCGCGTCAGGACGGCCCGGAGTGGGGCTCGGGCAACTACGGGACGTCGGTGACGTGGCCGGCGCTGCACAGCGCCCTCTCGGCCCAGGGCAACGGCGGCATGGTGACGACGTGCCAGGCGACGCCCGGGTGCATCGCCTACATCGGCATCAGCTTCCTGGCCCAGGCGCAGAAGGCTGGCCTCCAGTACGCGCAGCTGCTCAACGGGAACGGCCAGTACATGATGCCGACGGCGCAGGCGGTCGCGAAGGAGGCGGCCCAGTACGCCAACATCACCCCGGCGAGCGGCGCCATCTCGATGATCAACGGCCGCGTCAACGGCGGCTACCCGATCATCAACTACGAGTACGGCATCGTCAACAAGAACCAGACGAGCGCCTCGACCGCGCAGGCCGTCCGCTCGCTGCTCGAGTGGGCCATCAGCCCCAAGTTCGGCAACCAGATGAAGTTCCTCAACCAGGTGAACTTCCTCCCGCTGCCGGCGAAGGTGGTCGCTCAGTCGTACAAGCAGATCAAGTCGATCAAGTAGGGGACGAGGAGGGAGCCGCTTCGTGACCGTCCCCTCCACCCCCCGTTCGGCGACCCCGGTGGCGCGCGACCCGCGCGCCACCGGGGTTCGTCGTCACCGGCGAGAGGACCGCGCTTGGCGCATCGGCGGCCGGCTGGCGACGATCCTCCCCATCGTCGGCTTCGCCTTCGTCATGATCGTGCTCGCGGTGAAGGCCTGGCCGGCCTTTCGGGTGAGCGGACTCGGCTTCATCACCCACAGCGCATGGCAGCCGGGCAACACCTACGGCGGGACCCAGCGCGTCCACGGCGTCCTCATTCCCCAGGGCGCTACCTACGGGGCCTGGCCGATGCTCCTCGGCACCCTTCAGACCTCCGCGATCGCCCTGCTCGTGGCCCTGCCGATCTCGATCGGTACCGCGTTCGCGCTGACCGAGCGCCTGCCCAAGTGGCTGAGCGCCCCGCTGGGCTTCTTCGTCGAGATCCTCGCGGGCGTGCCCAGCGTCATCATCGGACTCTGGGGCGTCCTCGTGCTGGGCCCCTTCCTCTCGCGCGACGTCTACCCGATCGTCGCGAACCACCTACCCAACGTCCCGGTGCTGCGGTACTTCCGTGGGTCGGTCGGCTACGGCGAGGGGCTCCTCACCTCGGGTCTCGTGCTCGGCCTCATGATCGTCCCGGTCATCGCCTCGACGACCCGCGACCTCTTCCTCCAGGTCCCGCCCCTGCCGAAGGAGGGGGCCCTGGCTCTCGGCATGACCGACGCCGAGGTCATCCGGTGGGTCGACCTGCGGTGGATCCGCAGCGGGTTCGTCGGTGCCTGCATCCTCGGGCTGGGCCGGGCCCTGGGCGAGACGATGGCGGTCGCCATGGTCAGCGGGGCCGTCCTCGGTGCCAACCCGGCCAACCTGTACGCCACCATGACCACCATCGCGGCGACCATCGTCTCCCAGCTCGACTACGCGCTGTCCGACGCCACCGGGTTCGCGCTGGGCACCCTGGCCGAGGCCGGCCTCCTGCTGATGGTGATCAGCCTGAGCGCCAACGTCGTGGCACGGTTCCTGGTGCGCCGGTCGTCGGCGGGTGTGGCACTGCCGGTGGGGCGGGGGATCTGATGTCGGACGTCTCCGCGCCGCTCGGTGTCCCCGTGACCCGGGCCACGTCCGGCCTGGTGGCCACGGGCCGGATGGCCCGGCGGCGGATCGTGAACACGGTGCTGGGGGGGATCGCCGGGCTGATGACGGCGC
>JAKAHF010000561.1 GCA_021815245.1 Actinomycetes bacterium | reverse complement strand
AGCGTAGGAGTTCTGCTCTCTCCGATACTCTATCGTCAGCCAGACCGTTCTCCACTTGATCTTTTCCCCCCCCGACCTTCCTGATTCAAGTTCGCTTAAGAGCAGAATGTCCCTGACCATCGAGCGATTGTCAACCATCCAGACGGCTTCTCACAGCGCCCTATCGACTTGGGACCTCAGTGTCGGGTAGATCTCGTCCGTTCTGTTGTTCCGACGTCGATGCCACAAGCCTCGCGCGCGCCTGCGAAGACCCGTTCTTCGCCTGCAGGCCGTCTGCACGTTCCTCTACCCCTAGGGGGCATGGGGCTCCCGCCACTCGCGCAATGCTGCAATACCTGCCCGACTATTGCGCTATTCCGCAGATGTTGAGCCCCTCCTTGACGGGAGCGATCCAGACGCGACTACTCGGTCGCTTCCGCCCCGACACGAATCCCTGTCCCAGCGGCGGGCGTTCACTTCACGAGCGAAACCGTGACCCGCACCAGCTTGAGATACTGCCCCTTCGCAACGTCGACATAGAATTGGCCTTCGACGTTGGCATTTGCCACTATCTTCAGGAGCGACCCGTTGGCGTCAGTCGAGGTCTGCCAGTAGCCGAAGTCTCCGTTCACGGTCCCCTTGTACCTACCCGGTGCGATGTCGGTACCGGCCAGGTAGACGCCGTCGGAGATGTCGCTTGAGGCCACTTTGGCTGGCTTCACCGCATCGGCTTGGGCGATCGTCAGACCTCTCAGCGTTAGGTACTGCCCTTTCGTCACTTCGATGTAGCAGGGGCCGCTGGCGTTGTCGTTGGCGACGATGCTGTCCAATGCCCCGCTTGCATCCTTCGAAATCTGCCAGTATGCAATGCTCCCCATCTCCACACTACGGTACAGACCGGCGGGGATATCGGTTCCGACCTCGTACATGCCGTCCGAGTAGGTCGGGAAGCCCTGCGTGGTCGTCGTGGATGGCTCCGTAGTAGTGGAGGAAGGAGCCTGAGTGCTCGAAGGAGCCGCGGCGTGAGTCGTCGAGGTCGCGGGCGCGCTCGCTGCCGTAGTCGTGGATGCCTGCTGAGTGGTAGCGACGCTGCTAGTAACGCCAGCGACGTCGTTCGCCCCGTTGCCACCGCCTCCACTCACGGCTGAGGCGATGATGATGATAAGGAGAACGGCAACGACCCCGGAGATGAGCAGCATCTTGTTCTTGGTACTCTGCCTGTCCCACCATCCACGCCTCCCGGCCAGTGCCTCGGAAGACTGCGTTGGTCGAGGTACCTGGCCGGGGGTAGATGACATGCGTGAGGCGGGAATGGGCGCAGGCGTCGCTAGTGGTTGGGCGGGCCGAGTTGGAGGCATCGGCGTAACCGCACCGTGCTGGGGCTGAGGAATCTCGCCCACTGGAGTCCCGCATTCCGGGCAGAACTTCGCCTGACCGGCATTGGCTCCACAGTTCGAGCAGAACCGGGGCTTTGGTGGTGTCTCGCCAGGCCCGGACGTTTGCCCACCGTAGACCTGCTGCGCGGGTTGCGGTGGCTGTACCGGCTGCACCGGTGGGGTGGGCTGCGCTGGGGCAGCCTGCGGCACTGGAACGACGAGGTCAACCTGTGGGGCATCAACCAACTGGTCGGGTGCGGCTAGGCTGAGCCTCACCACCGGCACACCGTCGGCAGACACGGCTAGGCCAGCCCTGGCTCCTGCGATTGTTCCTTGCTGTTCGAACGCCCCGAGAATCGGGATGAGGTCCTGGGCGTCGGCGTGCGAGAGAAAGCCGACATGCTTGTTCGCGATGATGACCGCGACGAACGGCGCACCAGCCGCGTTCTTGACGACCTTGAGAGTCGCCGCTCCGGTCTTGCTCGGAGTACCGCCGAGCAGTTGCAGAAGAAAGGCGTCTGCACTCGAGACGAGAGTGACGCTCACGTCCCTGCCACCGTTCAGCATGATTACTTGCGGCTCTCCGGCCATGATCTCCCCCTAGCGTGGTGATGCTTCATGAATGTGTATCGGCGGACGAGTGCGGGACTTGATGATCGTCACGGTCGGTCGGCGCGAACGAGGTACGTGTCCTCTCCCCTTTGCGCCAGTCTGACGCCCTCGGCTTCTCCGCCATCTAGCGCTCTTCTCAGTCCAGCCCGTAGAGTGGCTGGCTTCATCCCCTCGACCGTCACCTGCATCGACTGCGTGCCCTGCACGATGAAGTCGGCGACGATCTCCGCGTAGATTCCCTTGCCGCGGCGGAGTGACGGCACGTCGGCAGCGGTGAACTTGTAGCTCTTGGCCATGTGAGGCTCCTTCCCGGTGTGGGTGTGGTCGGGCGCAGTGTTGACCACGGAGCCGGGCGCGAGAAACTGCTGCTACTCCCCTACCGCGGCAGCGAGCATGCTGTCGAGCTTCTCCACCGCCTCGCGCTGCATGCCGGGTAGAACGTGGCTGTAGACATCGAGCGTGATCGAGGCGGTCGCGTGGCCCAGGCGCTCGGACACCACCTTGACCGGCACTCCGGCCTTGAGAAGCTGGCTCGCGTGCGTGTGGCGCAGATCGTGGAAGCGGATGCTGAACCCATGACGGCGGATCAGCTTGCGGAAGTCACTCGAGAACTGCATGGGTGGCCACATCGAACCGTCTGCGCGGGCGAAGACGAGCCCCAAGTCCTGGTATCCAGCCCCCATCAGCAGGCGCTCCTCGTTCTGCTGGGCGCGGTGAGCCTTCAGGGCATCGATGGCCATCTGCGGTAGGAGTACCGTCCTGCGGCTGCGGCGGGTCTTCGGGGTCTTGAAGGACAGCCCATCGTCGGTCTGCTGTAGTGATCTCACCACCTGACATTCCCGACATTCGAGGTCGATATCCGACCACTTGAGCGCGAGGATCTCCCCGAGCCGCATGCCGGTGGTGGCTGCCATCAGCACCGGAGCATAATGTCGGGTTTGTCTTACCGCAGCG
>JAKAHF010000560.1 GCA_021815245.1 Actinomycetes bacterium | reverse complement strand
GCATCTGGCAGGTGCTCCTTTGCCTGAGGATGATGGTTGCTCTCTACTCCATCTTCCCAGTTCAGAAGAGCACCTGCTTTAGCGTTCTAACACGTTTCCCCCGCCCGCCTTCGGTGGATTCGGGCTTACCCTTCGCCGGCATCCCGGTATTCCGGGGCGAGAGGTAACGTGAAGCGGAACGAACTCCCGCCGCCTGGCCTGGCGAGGGCGCGGATATGGCCCCCCTGGAGTTCCACCAGGCGTTTGCAGACGGTGAGCCCAAGCCCGATCCCGGACGCGCGTGACGCGCCCTCTTCCGAGCGGAAGAACGGTTCGAAGATCTCGGTGAGCTGGCTTTGGTCGAGGCCGATCCCGCGATCGCTGACGGTAACGGCGGCGAAATCCCCCTCCCTCTCGATCAGCACGTCGATTGCCTGTCCTGGAGGGCTGTACTTTCGTGCGTTGCTCAAGAGATTGGCCATGATCTGCTGCACGTATTCGGCGTTCGCCAGGACAGGAAGAAGGTCTTCGGCCGCGGTCAGCACGACCTCGTGCCCGGGGAACTGGTCGCGCTGTTCGGCAACCATCGTCCCAATCAGCCGGCGGAGGAGCTGCGGTTCCAACTCGATAGAGTTGCGATTCTCCGCGTGTGCGAGGTTGAGCATGTTCTCGACGATGCGCGAGAGCCATTCCGCCCCGATCTCGAGATCCCTCAGCGCCTGAATCCGGTCGGCCGCTTCCATTTGATCTCCGTGCCGGCGCAAGACACGGGCAGTGCCGGTTAGGGTCGTCAAAGGCGTCCGCAGCTCATGCGAGACGAGGGACAAGAACTCGTTCTTCGCTTGCAGGGCAGCGGTGAGGTTTTGGTAGAGGAGGGCATGGTCGACCGCTATCGCGAGGCGGCGCGCGAACTCCTCGGCGAGTTCGACGTCGTCCCTGCCAAGACGGCGTCCGGACTCGGCGGTGACCAGGGTCAGCGCCCCCAGCGTCCGCCCCCGGGTTTTGATGGCAACCGCGAGCGCCGACCGGAAGTCGGACGCCGTGAGCAAGCTCGCAGACTCCGGCTTCGCGGTCACCAGGCGGCTCACAAGCGGTTCCAGGTCCTCTACAAGCTCACTCGAACCCGTACGGATAACGCGGTCTGCCTGCGGCATCTCCTTCACGTGTTCGGCGAGCAGCTTCTGGGCCTCGGTTGCCATTGCCATCCGGGCCGGGTCGGCGTTCGAATAGGCGACGCGTCTGGTTCCGGACTCCTCGTCGATCAGGTCGATCTTGCACCAGTCCGCAAGGCGCGGAACGGCGAGCTCGGTGATCGTCCGCAGTGTTACGTCTACGTCCAGGCATTCGGAGAGCACCTTGCCCGCGTCGGACAGGAACTCAGTCACGCCTTCGCGCCGCTTCCGGTCGTCAATGTCGGCCGTGGCCCACACCCAGGCGACCCGCCCGTCGTGCCTTACCGGCGCCGCTCGGGCCATGTGCCAGCGGTATGCGCCGTCGCGGCGGCGGATGCGCATTTCGCCTTCGACTGGTTGGCCGTCGCTGAGTGACGCGCGCAGCCGTTCAAACTCTGCGACGTCTTCGGGGTGAACGGCAATCGCGCCGCCCGCAGCTTGCGCCTCCTCCACCGTTAGGCCGGTGTATTCAAGCCAGTGGGCGTTCACGAAATCGACGTGTCCGTCCTCGGCGACCTGGCCGACGTTGCAGGGAAGCGCGTTCAGCAGGAGCAGCGCCTCGAAGTGCTCCCTGTTCGCCTGCGGAGCCTCCCAAGCCTCGCGAAAGGCGCGCTCTGCGTGCTCGTGCACGTCTCGATCGTCGTCCTGGTTAAGCAACACACCAACGTAGCCTGCGAACGAACCGTCAGCGCCGACGTACGGAGCCCCTTCGCTGGTCAACCAGCAATAGGCCCCGTCGTGCCGCCGGTGGCGGTAGTGCGCGGTGAACGGCAGCTGCTGGCTGACGGCGTGCTGCCATGCCTGCATGACGGAGGCAACGTCGTCGGCATGGATTCCCTGCGCCCAACCGCTCCCAAGTTCGTCTTCAGCCGTCCGCCCCGTGAACTCGAGCCACCGCTGGTTGACGTGATTGAATCGTCCCTCCGGATCGCTCAACCAGACCGGCACCGCCATGCCGTCGATGATTGACCGCTGGGAGACTGGCGCAACGTCCACAATCCCTCCTGGAACTACCCCCATTACCACCGGCGCAAACGTAAGCGGAGCATGGTTTCAAACGCATAACGGCGCGCAAGGGGACATGGTCCATGGGACTGGGGAAGCTCCGGGAACAAGGCGTCCATCCGGCGACAGGGATTGGCCCGCCCTCACGCGCCAGCCAGCGAATCCGCATCGCGCGACGGTGTCCCTGGGCGGACGAGAGGGCCGAGGAAAGTTCCCCATGCAGATCAGTGACGTCATCAGCGAGAACCTCATCAGTGACATGGTGCTTGGAATGAAGCTTACGTTGTTCTATATAGCCGTTGTCTGGGTCGCCCTGGCGTTCTGGGCGTATCGCGATATTCAGCGACGCACGAATGACAGTAAGTTGATCACGTTCGCAGTGCTCCTGACGATTTGTGCTCTTCGTTCCTGGTTATTGGATATATATCATGTTGCGGCCAGGTCTCACGCTTGCAGAGCAAGAGGACGACCGTCTCCGCAGAATATGCAGCGTGACACGGTCGGAATCCACGCTGCGCACCAAAACGCTGGCAATCCAGTACGCGGCGCGAAATTTTGGTTGTAGCTGAATGCGTTCCGATTCGATGGCGGTGACGACCCCTACAGCTTGATGATCGAACGTTTCCACTGGCAGACCTATTACGCCGTCATGGATGTCGGGCATGTCCGTGCCTCATTCAGTGAATTACGCGGTCAGTCACGCGCTGATACTTCGCCGGAAGTCGTTACGGAATCGGGGCTTCGTTGTGAGCCGGGGCGGCCGCTATGGAGCG
>JAKAHF010000559.1 GCA_021815245.1 Actinomycetes bacterium | reverse complement strand
CCACGAGCACCTGCCCCACCAGACTCGCGCGGATGCCCCGCTCGACGACCACCTGCAGTTCCTCGCGGTTGTAGACGAGACCGCCGCCCGTGCCCCCCATCGTATATGCCGGCCTGATGACGACCGGATAGCCGAGCCCGGCGGCCACTTGGGCAGCCTCTTCGACCGAGTAGCAGATCTCGCTGCGGGGCAGTTCGAGGCCGAGACGCGTCATCGTCTCTTTGAAGGCAAGCCGGTCTTCACCACGCTCGATGGCGTCGGGGCCAACGCCGATGATCCTGACACCGTGCTTGGCGAGCACGCCCGAGCGGTGTAGTTCGGAGGAGAGATTGAGTCCCGACTGCCCTCCCAGGTTCGGCAGCAAGGCGTCGGGCTTCGACAGGGCAATGATCTCTGTCAGGGTCTCCACGTTGAGCGGTTCGATGTAGGTCTCGTCGGCCATCACCGGATCGGTCATGATCGTTGCCGGGTTGGAGTTCGCCAGAACGATCTCGTAGCCAAGCCGTCGCAGAGCCTTGCACGCCTGGGTGCCGGAGTAGTCGAACTCGCACGCTTGACCGATCACGATGGGTCCGGAGCCGATGATAAGTACCTTGCGCACATCCGAACGTCTAGGCATGGGGGCTCTCCTCGAGGTCACGGGTCTGTCCACCAACTGTATCGCGTCGGCCCCCCGGCGCGGGCTCTTCTTACGTTCGAGCGATGCGGTTCTCCTGAGGGCACATGCCGTGTGTCTCGCCGGGCGGAGCCACCCGAAGCGCTACCCGAGCTGGGGGCCTCCCATCAAGCCATGGTGGCTTACTCGGTGTCGCCTGTTGCCGACTCGCTCCCACCGGGTCCACCACTCACCGGGTCGGCGGCCTCGCTGCTCCGTCCGCGCCGGCCGAGCGCCGAGGGCCACCACACCAGGTCGCCGACATCGTGCACCAGTGCCGGAACGAACAGGGCACGCACGACCAGTGCGTCGAGTAGCACTCCGAAGGCCACAATGACCGCGAGCTGCACCAGAAAGAGGATCGGAATCACAGCCAAGGCGGCGAACGTAGCTGCCAACACGACGCCCGCTGAGGTGATGACGCCGCCCGTGGCGATGAGGCCACGCGACACGCCCTCCCTGGTGCCGTGAGCTAGTGACTCTTCCCGTACGCGGGTCACGAGGAAGATGTTGTAGTCGACGCCGAGGGCCACCAAGAACACGAATCCATACAGCGGCACCGTGGGGTCGGAACCCGGGAATCCGAGCGCGTGGTTGAACAGCAGACTCGAGACACCCAACGCCGTGCCGAAACTGAGGAGCGTGGTGAGCGTCAGCAACAACGGAGCCACGACGCTGCGAAGCAGCGCCATCAGAATCAGCGTGATGACCACGAGCACCGCCGGGATTATCAGGTTGCGGTCGCGCGCACCCGTCAGGTTGGAGTCGAGTGCGGTAGCCGTCTGGCCACCCACCATGATCGCCTGATCTATCGAGTGGAGCTTGGCGCGCAGGTCGGTCACCGTCTGTTCGGCTTCGAGTGAGTCCGCCTTTGCCTTGAGAGTGAGCTGCAGCATGACATCACCGTCGGCTACCGTCGGCGTAGCCTGTGCCAGCGGCCCCTCGGTCGGCATCGGGATCGGGATGAAGCGGCTCGGGGAATCGGCCGAGACCACCGAGGCGCTGCTCACTCCCGCGTCTTCGAGAGCGGCCGCGGCAGCCTCAGCGAGCTTCTCCTCGGGGACGATCACCTGCACCGGCTGGCCGGAGCCCCCAGGAAAATGGGCGGCGAGCACGTTCTGTCCATCGCGCGCCTCCGACTGACCAAGCACGAGTTCGCTGGCCGCAACCCCGTCGGCTTTCAGGCCCAGAAGGCCCGCGCAGCCGAGCACCAGAAGGATCCCGACGACGATCCAGAGCCCAAAAAAGCCGGACACCAGAAAGCCGAACAGGGCGAAGACCGAGATGCCCAGCACGCGTGGTCCGCCTTCGGCGAACAGGCCGATGATCGACGAGCCCAGGATCAGTGACGAGAGCACGACCGCCACGACCAGCCGGTTGGTCAGGACCGTAAAACGCTGCATCACATCTTCCAGGTTGCGGTGCACGAAGTTGATCTTGACCTCGCCGTTGCGCACCAGGTCCAGCGTGTCGCGCACCTGGTAGGGCATGTCCATCAGGATGTCCGCATAGCCGCGCAACTCCTTCGAGCCGCGCGCGATCAGGTTCTGTGGCTGGTAACGCTTCATCACGAACGAGTGCGCGTAGGGCCGGGCGAACTCCAGCACGTTAAAGGACGGATAGATCTGGCTGGTGATGCCCTCCAGCGTCGCCACCGCCTTGTCCAGCAGCAGGTACTCCGCCGGCAGCTTCAGCTTCAGCCGGTAAATGGCGCCGAAGATATCGCGGAAGACGGTCACCGGATCGAGGTCGTCGAGGCGGGCGCCGTAATACTTGGCGAACAGATCGCGCAGCTCGGCGACGAACTCCGCCTCTTTCTCGCGCGGGAATTCGACTCCCAGCGCCGCCAGCCGCTTCGGGATGTTCTCGATCCGCTCGTTAGTCACGTCGACGAACAGGTTGATGATGTTCTGGCGGTCCTCCTGCGTCAGGCGGCCGCTGATGCCGAAATCCACCAGGCCGATGGCCCCGCTCTCCATCAGCAGGATGTTGGCCGGGTGCGGGTCGCCGTGGAAGAAGCCGTGCACGAAGATCTGCTTGAGCCAGGTCTCGGCCACCAGCGCCGCCAGCGCCTTGCGCTCGGCCATCGTCATCACGTCCAGGTCGACATCGACGACCTGTATACCGGGAATATACTCCAGGGTCAAAACGCGCGATGTGCTGTAGCGCCAGTAGACCCGTGGTATGACGACCTCGGGGTCGCTGTCAAAGATCTGCCCAAAGCGCTCGCAGTTGCGCGCCTCGATGCGATAGTCGAGCTCGCTCTTGATGCTGCGGG
>JAKAHF010000558.1 GCA_021815245.1 Actinomycetes bacterium | reverse complement strand
CGCATGATCGCTTCCTCTTCTGATCAACGTCAACTACTTTTGCCGGCTGACGACAACTATTCTTGCCGGTCGTCACCAGGGGTGGTGCCCCGAGCGGCGACCTCGCCGGGGCTTCGTTCATCGTGGTCTGGAAGAGGGGTCGCATTCCTGGTCTCGTAGTTGTCGTCGGTAGTTGTCGTCGGTAGTTGTCGTCGGTAGTTGTCGTCGGGGTTAGCGTTTTCGAGGGGTCGTTTCAGCGGGAGCTTCGGCTTGGCGTGTCCTTTCTTCAGCGACCTCAGCCCGTCGGCTCTTGCAGCTGAATTCGAGGATGACGGAGTGATGCACGAGCCGGTCGATGGCGGCTGCGGTGGTCATCGGGTTCTTGAAGATGCGGTCCCATTCGCCGAAGACCAGGTTGCTAGTGATGAGCAGCGAGCGGCGTTCGTACCGTTCGGCCATGAGGGTGAAAAGCACCTCGACCTCGTCGGCGCTCTGCTGGACGTAGCCGATGTCGTCCAGGATGAGCAGGTCGAAGGCGTCCAGCTTCGCCAGTGCGCGAGGCAGGGCCAGGTCCCGTTTTGCGGCGAGCAACTCCTGGACGAGGCGGAACGTCGGCGTGAAAAAGACCGACCGTCCGTGCCGTACCAGCGCGTGACCGAGCGCGGTAGCGGCGTGCGTCTTGCCTCGCCCGGGCAGGCCGAAGCACAGCACGTTGTCGGCCCGGTCGAGGAAGTCGCCGCCTGCGAGCTCGTGGAGCCGAACGATGACGTTGCGGGGTAGTCTCGACTCATCGAGCGTCTCGAAGGTTTTGCCCGGCGGAAGATGCGAAGCTTTCAGCAGGCGATCGCAGCGCCTCTGGCCGCGCTCGTCGGCCTCGGCTTCGAGGACCTCGAGCAGCGTAGGCAAGGCCGTCTCCTGGCCGGCCTGCGAGAGACGTGCGACCAATTCCGCGGCAACAGTCGGCAGCTTGAAGCGTGTCAACAGCTCGCACAGGCGCGTTGCCATGTCCGGTGTGAAGGTATCGGCGGTCATGACGCACCTCCAACCAGCAGGCAGTCGTAGTCGCCCGGATTGGGCGGCGGGATGTGCACCACTGGAATCGTCGGCGTTTCCGGCGCGACGAGCGCCTTGACGGCGACGAAGTCGGGGCGGGCGCAGCGATCGAGCAGCGTCTCGAGGGCTCGCTCGACGTCGACCTGCATCGTGCTCGCCGCCAGGTGCAGCACGCGAACGTACTCGAGGTCGGCGCGCTCTCCTCTGGCGTCGACTAGCGCGTCGTAGGCCCGGCGGAAGACCAGCGACGGAAACAGTTCCTCGCGGTACCGATACCGCGCGAACGCACCGGGCTTGCGCACCAACGACCAAATGACGTGCCGGTAGTCGATGCGGTGGCACTGATTTCCTCGCAACCTCGGGATGGCGTGACCCCGATATGCTTGACAAGTCGACACACCTCAAAATAGGGTGAGTCGCTTATTCAACTTAGCGCCACAAACGCATGTCAGACCCGATCACGTCGGAGCGCCGTGCCGAGATCATGGCCGCGATGAAGGAACGCGGCCTCTCCGCGAACGAGACCGCCGCCGAGTTCCGCGTCGGAGCGTCCACCGTCAGGAACTGGATCAAGAAGAAGGTCGACAACGCCCATTCGAGCTCCTCGGAGATGACCCGTCTCCGGAGAGAGAATCAGCTGTTGAAAGAGATCGTCGCGAACCAGATGATCGAAAAGGTCGTCGGGGGAAAAAATGAGCGCGGCCGCTAGGGCCCGAGCCTTCCTCCGGAGCGCGAGCCAGGAGACCTCGAAGACCGAGACGGCGAAGCTCTTCGGCTGCTCCCGTCAGGCCTTGTACGGAAAGGGTCTCATGGACCTGAAGGATGAGGAGCTACGAGAACGCATCCTCCCGGTCATGGATGAGAACCCGGCATACGGGTACCGCCGGGTGGCGATCGATCTCCGTGAGCCGAAGAACAAGGTCCAGCGGGTGATGGCGAAGTTCGGCCTCATGGCCCGCATCCAACGGAAGAAGCGGAAAGGCCAGCAAAATCAAGGCCCTCCGCGTATCGTCCCCTCTAACCTGATGAGCCGTCTCTGCCCCATCGTCCCGAACTTCATGTGGGCCGGAGACTTCACCGAGTTCCTGCTCTGGAGACGGCGGAGGATCTTCCTCGCCACCGTGATCGACGTCTTCACGAGGGAGATCGTCGGCTGGAACATCGGCCAGCACCATACCGCCGGACTCGTGATCGAGGCCCTTGAAGACGCCTTCAAGAGACGAGGCATCGCTCCCTGCGTCTTCCACTCGGACCAGGGGTCAGAATACACGAGCTGGGAATGCGCCTTCTGGATCGCCTCCCACTCGGTCTGCCCGTCCTGGAGCCCCAAAGGAAAGCCGTGGGTGAACGGGAGGAAGGAATCGTTCTACTCGCACTTCAAGCTCGAGATCGGCGACATGGGGAAGGTCGGTTCCATCCCCGACTTCTACGAGGCCGTGTCGAGGCAGATTCGGTACTACAACCAGAAGCGGATCCACAGCCGTCTCAAAATGTCGCCCAGCCAGTTCTTCGACAAACACAAAGGACGTGCCTCTCGGAGCGTCCTTTGGGACCAATCATTGCTCGCCTGAAATCAGGTGTGTCGCAGTGTCAACGAAAACGGGGTCTTGCCAGGACGGCCTGCAGGATACTGCCGGCGGGGCGCGAGACGGTCGTCCTCGAGGTGCCGGCTACGATCGACGTGATGAGCTCCGACGACATCCGCTGGATCGTGATCCAGCACGCGATATGGAAGAGGAGATAGCCTGGGCCAGCCACCGGCTCTTTTTTATGCCCCGGTCATCTGATATCATTGCGGCATGGTGACTCGCATAATCGCCGGCCTCGTCGTGATCGCCTTTTCCGCCCTGCTGGTCATCAAGACCGACTGGTTTTCCGGCATGACCGGGGCGATGGACTGGC
>JAKAHF010000557.1 GCA_021815245.1 Actinomycetes bacterium | reverse complement strand
CACCTGCTCGACGCCGAGGAGCAGCGTCAGCGACGCCATGAGCTTCTCACTGATCGAGCAGTCGGAGGGCTGGTCGAACAACGTGGCGAAGTCGATGAATGTGCCGAGCGACGCCTTGGCCGACGCGTCCGCCGCCTTGGCCTGCACGGTGCCAAGTCGGATCTTGCCCGCCTCGCCCTGGACACCTATGGCGGCTTCGCTCGACAGACTGTCGCCGATAGCCATGGAGCCGTTGCCATCGTTGGCAGGGTCGGCCGCGGTGCGGGTGAGTACGAGGCCAGCCATCTGTTGCGCGGCCCCAAATACCCCGGCCCCGACGCCCAGACCCACTTTGCCCGCGATGCCGTTGCCCATCATCCAATTCGTCGACCACGAGAGAGGCAGCACGTTGGTCGCGAAGTCGGGCTTGCCCGCGAGCGTCGCCCGGCGCCCGTTCACCCGCACGCGGTCGATGCCGAGCGTGGTATCGAAGCGCTGGGGGTCGACGGAGCGGGGGACGAGGAAGCTGAAGGCCATCTCGCCAGTGGCGTCGGAGGTGGCGGTCATGGTCTTGTTCTGGAATGGGCCGTGATAGCGAATCTCGACCGCTGGGACGGGATCTCCATTGGCGTCACATACCCGGTAGTAGCGGTACATGGTGCCGCCCTGCATGATGGAGGAGGCCGTCGACGGATCGTCGGGATAGAGCGGCCGTAGCGTCAGCGTGGAGAGGGCTTCGCCTTCGACGTCGGAGCCGGTGAGCGTCGCGTCTTGGGGATCGGCGTCGGCATCCTCGAATTCACAGGTCACCGAGCGCGAGTCGCGGGTTGACGACTGCGACGTGATCTCCGGGTGCTCGATGCGCACGAGTTTGCTGTTGCCGATGTCCACCTGGGTCTGGTAGCTCCCCAGCCGGCCGGCCGTTCCGCCGGGTCCCAGGCGGATGACGAAGAGGTCGGTGTAGTGATCCACCGAGGTAGGGCCGTTGCTCGTCGCCGCCCAGGCAAGACCGCCGTCGTCCATGGCCACGACCCCCTCCGGGCCGCTCTTCGCCCAGAACACCTCGCGGTCGATGGTCGTGACCCATTGCACGTCGCCCGCGGCCGATAGCTTCTCGGCCAGGCCATCATAGCCCCAGTCGGTGTGCTCACTGAACTCGGTCGTCGCGCCGGTGAGGAGCAGACTGCCGTCGGTGGCCGCGGAGATGCTGAGGTGGCCCGCGTCGGCGTTGCCCTTCCGCAGTCCTCCTACCCAGGTCGACCACTGCACCGAGCCGGAGTTGTTCAACTGGATGGCCGTGGTGCCGAAGCAGCCTGCCGAGTAGCGCCATTGACACACCACCGGCCCGGTGGGGGTCATGGCAGCGTCGACCAGTTGGCCGTAGCTTGACTTGGGAATCGTCGCATCGAGGTAAGCCTGCGACCGTGTCACTTTGCCGTCGGCGTTCAGCCAGAGCAGTTTGATGCCGTGGTTACCAGGGATCTCGGCCACCGGAGTCGTTCCGGCGAGCAGAAACCCCCCGCTCGTGAGCGAAAAGACCCGGGGTCGTCCGCTGGAGCCCAGATCGTACGCCTTCGTCCAGAGAGGCGTGCCGTTGCGATCGAGCCGGCACAGAAAGACCTGATCGCCACCCTTCTGACCACAGGCGGCGAATCCACCGTCGGGTAGCTGCACAGCGTCGGAGAACTCAGTGCGGCGCAGGGAATCGGATGGTTCGTAGATGCCGTAGTTGCGGGCCCAGCGCACGCTGCCCGAATCGTTGAGGCGGAAGAGGGTGCGCTCCCACATGATCAGCATGCCCGACGGGGAACAGGGGATGCCGAAGGCTCCGATGTCGGCACTGACGCCGCCCACGACGTCGCGGTCGTAGGTTTGGCTCCACCGGACCTCACCTTCGGGGCTCAGCGTGGTGACCAGCAGCCGGGCGTCGATTGTGCCGAGAGCCACCAGGTCGCCGCTCGGCGTGCGGACAATGCCCGATCCGAACACGTCGGTGTCGCCGCTGTAGGTCTTCGCCCACGTGGATTCGCCGGCGGCGAGCGCGCTCGTGCCGGCTACGAAGAGGGTGCCGTGAATCAGGGCGCCAAGCGAGGCGAGCAGCAACACGGCAC
Organism: Actinomycetes bacterium; assembly: GCA_021815245.1. Next base: position 844 of record JAKAHF010000557.1, on the reverse strand, counting down.
AGAAGACCGTGCGCCTGGTGAGATAGCCGCGCATGAGCCACCTCCTACGTGCAGCAGCACCTGTAACCAGACCTGCAGGAGCGGAGTTCGAACACGATGCGCCCTCCACCATGCTAGCAGGAAGGATGCGGAAGGGCATTGCCGCCCGCGGCGGGAGGTGGCGGCGTCGTGACTGGTGTGCGGCTGCGCCTCAGGCCGCTCGGCTGCGCCTCAGGCCCCGTGGCCCTAGTCGGCCACCCCGCGCACCACCTTGAACTTCGGCGTCATGCCCAACTGAGTCTTAACGGGGCAGGTTTTGGCGGCGCGGACGACGGCCTCTTCGTACTTCTCCGGGAAGTCGCCGGGCACGAGGATCTCGATGACGACATTCTCGAACAGGTGGGTCTCGTGGCTCCGGTCGGCGAGGATGCGGAGGCCTGACTCGGCCGTCAGCATGTCGTGCTCTTGCAGGAACCGCTGGACGGCGGCACCGGTGCAGCAGCCCAGGCCACAGAGGAGCATGTCGAAGGGTCCGTAGGCCTCCGGGTCGCCTCCCCGGTCGGGCGGCGGGCCGATCTCGACGCGGAGGTTCTTGCTCCTCGCCTGAATGGTCGTAGGGCTCGGGAAGTCGATGTGCACGTCCATGAGTACCCCCTGCGGGTGGTTCGTCATCGTTTGCCACGGTAGCATGGTCGCGAAGCGCGCAGGCGCGAAACGACGGCGGGGTGCTAATCGGCCGAAAGCCTCCCTAAGAGCTGCTCGAGCGACAAATCCATCCCGCGGGCAAGTCGCTGGAGGGTTCCCAGGCGCGGATCTCGGCGGCCGGTCTCTATCCTGCTGAGCGACTCCTGAGCTATGCCGCTTC
>JAKAHF010000012.1 GCA_021815245.1 Actinomycetes bacterium | reverse complement strand
TCCTCGCTCAAGTACCCTCTGCGAAACTGGCCGAGTATGCGAGCCAGTGCCTCTCTCAGTCTTTCACGGACTCGGGGTTGGCGCTTCAGGATGCTGTCAACGAGGTTGGAGCAAGACTCGGCGCGGAAGTCACTCCCGGCCTATATCACGGAAATAGGAGGCAGGTGGGCCATGACGGAGTGTGGGCGTTCCCTAGTGGACACGCGATAGTCGTGGAGGTCAAGACCACTGACGCGTACCGAATCGACCTGGACACGATCGCGAGGTATCGCAAGTCACTGGTGGAGTCTGGGGACATCCAGGAGACAGCTTCCTCAATGCTCCTGGTGGTGGGCCGACAGGACACCGGCGATCTCGAGGCGCAGATCCGCGGCTCGCGGCACGCTTGGGACATACGCATCATTTCTGTCGATGCTCTGCTCCGACTGCTAACGATCAAGGAAGAGGTCGAGGATCCTCAGATAGTCCAACGCATTCACAGTATTCTCATCCCCCGCGAGTTCACTCGCCTCGACGCGATCGCCGACATTCTCTTCTCGGCCGCAGAGGACATCAAGGAGGTGATCCCGCCAGATGATCTGGTAGAGTCCACCCCTCTGGAGCCAAAGGAGCCAAGGGGCGCTCCGGTCGCGTTTCACGACGCGGTGATTGCGCGGGTCGAGCCGGTTCTGGGCATGACGCTACTGAAGCAAAGCCGGGCAAAGTACGTTTCAACGGACAAAGCGGCCGCGGTCATTTGCGCCGTATCAAAGGAGCACGACCCCGAGGCCCATCCTAACTACTGGACCGCCTTTCATTCGCATCAGCGCGAGTTCCTGAGAAATGCAGCCTCGGCCTATGTTGCCCTCGGATGCGGCAGCAGCAAGAGAGTTCTCCTTATCCCCTTCCAGGCGTTCGATTCGTGGCTTGAGGGCATGTGGGTGACCGAGCGACCAGAGGGCACCTACTGGCACCTCGTGATCCACAGGACTGGCGAGGATTACGAGTTGAAGCGCAAGAAGGGCGAGAAGAACATCGACCTTGGCCAGTACCTGCTACGAGATGGTTCCTGACCGGCGGTCTCTCCAACGTACCGCGAGTTGACTTCCTTCGCGCCCAGAGTGCTCAAGGCCGGCCTTGCCCGATGATCGCGCTTCGCAATATCACCCGCAAGAAGACGAGAAGCATTCTTACCGCCCTGGGGGCCGCGGTCGGCATCATGATCCTCGCGTCGCTGACCTCGGTCAGCCAAGGTCTCAAGGGCCAGATCGAGGACACCATCCAGGGATACGACGTCGACCTGACGGTGCAGTCCAAGGGCGCGCCCAGTCCGTTCGGCTCGAAGATCTCGCCTGCCGACTATGAGGCTCTTGCCCAGGTCGAGGGTGTCGACAGCGTCTCGTCGATGGTCATCGGGGCGATCGATGCCCCCTTCAACTCGTACTTTCTGATCATCGGCGCCGCGCCGATCGACGTGTTCGCCAAGCGACTCAGCCTTCTCGACGGCACCATGCTCGAACCGGGCCGGCCCACCATCCTGCTGGGGCAGATGGCCGCGGACGCGGCGGGCCGGCACGTGGGCGACGAGATCACCATCCTCGACGGCGAGGACTACGCCGTCACCGGCATCTACTCGAGCGGCAGCAACATGCTCGACAACGCGGCCGTGGTCGACCTAGCCGACGCTCAGCGCATCCTCAAGCGAGGCGACTTCATCAACCTGGCCTTCGTTCACCTGGCCGACGGGGTGTCGGTCGACGAGGGCGCCGGCCTCATCGAGTCGCGGTTGCCGAGCCTGTCGGTCTTGCGGAGCGGCGACTTCGCCGGCCAGATCTCGCTGATACAGGCCGTCAACAGCGCCGCGTGGGCCATTTCGCTCATCGCGCTCATCGGCGCCTGCATCGTGGTGATGAACACCCTCGTCATGGCGGTCTCGGAGAGGACCCAGGAGATCGGCATTCTGATGGCCATCGGTTGGGGCCGGGCGCGGATCATGCGCACCATCATCTGGGAGTCGCTGATCATCTGCTTCATCGGGGGCGTCATCGGCAGCCTGGTCGGCGTGGCCCTCGTGTGGGGACTGCGCTTCGTGCACCCCGCGGGACTATGGCTGTGGTCGTCGGCGTCGGGTCTGCCCGGCATCGTGCTGATCTCGCTGGGAGTGTCGTTACTGCTGGGGCTGCTGAGCTCGCTGTATCCGGCCTTCCTCTCCACCAGGCTCCAGCCGGCGGAGGCCCTACGCCATGAGTGACAGGCCCAACGTCATCTTGGTGACCTTCGACTCGCTGTCGGCGCGCGACATGTCGCTCTACGGGTACGGACGGCAGACCACGCCCTGCCTCGACACCTTCGCGACCGGCAGTTTCGTCTTCGACCACATGTACGCGAACGCGAACTCGACCATCCCGACCCTGGGGAGCATCTTGACCGGACGGTATCCGCTGAAGCAGGGCTCGGAGCGGGCGCGCTCGCTGCTCGCCGGCAAGAACCGGGTCGACGACTTGGCCGACGCCCTGAGAGGCAACGGCTACCGCACGGCGGCGGTCATCGGCATGCAGGCCGGCTACCTGTGGGTCGACTCGCTCGCCGGAGCCGGGCGCGGCTGGATGAACCGCATGATCGCGGGCCGCCTCGGAGGCAGGAGCGTCACCGGTATGACCGCGTCGCTCGACGGCACCTTCAAGAGGACGCTCGACATCCTGGACGCCGCTCGCCGGCCGTTCTTCTTGTGGCTGCACATCTATCCGCCGCACGAGCCCTACCTGCCGTCGCGCAGGTTCAGAGGGACGTTCGTCAAGGAGCGGGTCTTCGACGTCACCGGGAGCCAGAAGCCGTACTTCAACCGTTTCTACCCGGAGACGGCGCAGCCGGCCGTCGACAAGCTACGGGGCCGCTACAACGAGCACATCCTGGAGATCGACCACAAGTTCGGGGGCTTTCTAGAAGCCTTGGAGAAACGGGACATTCTTGAAACCTCCATGGTAGTGCTGACCTCCGACCACGCGGAGATGTTCGAGCGCGGATACCAGGGCCACATGGGCCCCCTGCTCTACAACCCGCTGCTGCACGTGCCGCTGATCGTGCGCCTGCCGGGCGGCCGCGGGAGCGGACGGGTCGCGACGACCGCCGAGCAGGTCGACATCGCGCCGACGGTGCTCGACCTCCTGGGCTGCGACATCCCGGTCGAGATGCACGGGGAGTCGTTGGCGGGGACGATGGTCGGTGAAGACGGGGGTCGCGGCAACGCCGGAAACGGGAACTGCGCCGGAAACGGTAGCGGCCACCCGCCCGCGGACGTGGCCGCCCAGGGGAGCGCCAAGCCCAAGTTCTCGGTGAGCATGGCCTACCGCACGGCGACGGGCGACCCGCGTGGTAGATCGCTGGCCGTGACCGCGAAGGGACACAAGCTGATCATGACCGTCCCGTCGGGCGCCTGCGAACTCTACGACCTGGCTCGCGACCCTGGAGAGACCACCAACCTCGCGGCCCACGATCCGAAAACGGAACAGGATTTGAAAGAGATGATCCTCGACCGTTTCGCGACCGACGACACTACCTTCCGCCGCCTGCTCGTGGAGGCGTCATGATCGCCGTCACCGACCTCGTCAAGCACTACGACGGCGGCCTGGTGAAGGCGCTGAACGGCATCTCGTTCGAGGTCGCGCGGGGCGAGGTCGTCGCCATCATGGGCCCGTCGGGATGCGGCAAGAGCACGCTGCTCAACCTCGTGGGGGCGCTCGACACTCCCACGTCGGGGGAGATCCTGGTCGACGGCAGGAGCCTCAGCACCTACCGGCCCCTCGACCGCTTCAGGGCGAAGACGGTGGGATTCGTGTTTCAATTCCACCACCTGATCCCCAGTCTGAGCCTGCTGGAGAACGCGGAGCTGCCGATGTACCCGCTGGGCGTCTCGAATAAGGCCATGCGGGAGAAGGCGACAGAGATGCTGGTGCGTGTGGGCCTCGAGGAGCGGATGCACTTCCGGCCCACCAAGGTCTCAGGCGGCGAGCGTCAGCGAGCGGCGATTGCGCGAGCCCTGGTGAACGAGCCGGCGATCATCCTGGCCGATGAGCCGACAGGGAGTGTCGATACCGAGACCGGGGCGGTGATTCTCGACTACCTCGTGGAGTTGTGCCACTCGCGCGGGGTGACTATGCTGATCGCCACGCACAACCCTGGGATCGCTGAGGGGAGTGACCGGGTGCTCCGGCTGAAGGACGGGGTGTTGGGGAGCGGCATTGGGCCCGTTGGCGAGTAGCGGGTTGAGGGTGAGTAGGCCGTAATCAAACAAACGGGCGGCCACTAAGCCAAGCCCCGGCACGGTTCATATCGGGAGCGCAGGCTGCGGCGTCGTCAACGTCCAACGAAAGTCCGATGTACGCGACAAGCACCGCGGGCGAGTATGTCTGTGGCTAGTCAGCAGGCGAGCGCACTGTTTCGCGTACGTGGAGGAATATGACTATAATTATGGTCATGGACAGAACCCTACCGCTGGCAAATGTGAAGGCCCATCTCTCGGAGATCGTCGACCAGGTTGAGTCGGGTCACGACCGCGTGATACTGACCCGCAACGGGCGCCCGGCGGCCGTGATTCTCAGCACCCACGATCTCGAGGCCCTCGAGGAGACGCTCGACCTTCTGTCTCGCCCCGGTGCTCTCGACGAGATCCAGAAGGCTCGGCAGGAGCTGGATGCGGGGCACTTCTTGACCGTCGCCGACCTTCGGGCGCGCTTCGCAAGCCGGTAGTCTCCCCATGAGCCGCTTCGAACTGCGGGTGGCTCCAAGCGCGGCGCGATCGCTCGACCGCCTTCCCGAAGCAGTGGCTACGGCGGTGGTCGAATTTCTCACCGGGCCGCTTCTCCTGGAGCCCCAGCGCGTGGGAAAACCTTTGGTAGGTCAACTCACGGGATACTGGTCGGCTCGTCGCGGAGCCTATCGTGTCGTCTACGCCATAGATGAGGAGCACGGACTGGTCCTCGTGGTTCGAATCGAGCACCGGGCCGACGTGTATCGTCCGCTCTAGCGCTGCCTGTGGCGGCACTCGTGCACTCCGCCCCGGCTCGAGATCGAAGGACCGCTGAGGCTACGAGGTGATGTCGGATATTTCGTAGCCACTCCGGACAAGGGCGCCGAGCCGCTCGTATGGCTAGCCACGACCGCGAATGCGGAATGCATCAGCAGCCCGTACTTCGACCGCTTCGTCCCGACGAGATGCCCGTCGCCCATCGCGGACGACCCGGTTCTCGCGCGCGACCTTTGGGAGCGGTCCGAGCTCATGGTGCGCGATTGGGCCACGTGAACCAACCAGCGCCAGGACTTCGCGCGCTGGCGTCTCCAAAGACGACGCTCTCTCCGATCTCCTCGCGCTACACTGCCAAGCAGATGAGTTGCTGGCACGAGAAGGGGGGGCGCCATGAGCTGGATCGGCAGACTTCTACACAGAGAGCCTCGCGGTACCGTCACGTACGGCCGCGTTCCCTGCCCGCGATGCGGCGGCCACGGCGTCGTGCAGGTCAGCCCTTTGCGCAGCCTCAACCCGAACAGCACCTATCCCGTTCCATGCAGATGGTGCGGCGGTTCTGGAGTTCGTGTCGTCAAGAAGAGACGGCCACCAGAGTAGCGGGCAGACACCGGCAATGCGCCTGTTGCCGCGCATGGGCGACCCTGCCTCACGCGCCGATTGCGGCAGCGCGCACGCGAGCCAATCCATGCTACACTGAGTACAGCATTCGTAAGGAATCTTCTCTAGGCCCAGCGCCGAGCTTTTCAATCTCTTCGCTCTGTCTCCAGTCTTGCCCTCGCGCATGTCGCACTATAACTCCGCTTATGGAGGCTTTTTATGAGTTCTGCAAAACTGTACGTGGGCAATCTCAGCTACGACACTTCCGAGGCGAGCATTCGCACCGCTTTCGAGGCGCACGGCGAGGTAGCTTCGGTCAACCTCATCACCGACCGTGATTCCGGACGCCCCAAGGGCTTCGGTTTCGTCGAGATGGGCTCGGCTGACGAAGCCCAGAAGGCCAAGAGCGCCCTCGATGGCACCCAGCTGGACGGCCGCGCCCTCAAGGTCGACGAAGCCAAAGAAATGACACCGCGTGCTCCCCGCTCGGGCGGCGGCTACGGCGGCGGCGGCTACGGCGGCGGCGGCAATCGCGGCGGCTACAGCGGCAATCGCTGGTAAGTCTCAGCTACGACATTTCGAGAAGCGCCGGCCCGCGGGCCGGCGCTTCTGCGTTCCCCCTGCAGTCGGCACACCCGCCGCGCAGTACAGAACCGACCGAGGGAGGGTGGTATGACGCTCGCTAGTACCGATCATGACGCTCGCCTCGCCGGAGACATCGAGGGGCTGCTTCACCTCGGCCAAGAGCGGGGCTACGTGACCAGCGAGGAGATAATGGCGCTTGTCGAAGAGCTCGACATGCCCCTCGAGGAAATCGAGGACCTCTACTCGCGACTGTTCGATCAGTCCACCGAGATCTACGAGGAGAGCCCGGTCGTCCAGGGCGCCCTCGATACGATCGAGCCGACCCTCGACCTATCCATACAGTCGGTGACCCAAGACCCGCTTCGGCTCTATCTGAAAGAAGCCGGATCGGTGCCCTTGCTCACGAGGAACGACGAGATCCAGCTCGCGAAGCGCATGGAGGCCGGGGATCTCCGAGCCAAGGACCATCTGATCCAGTCGAACCTGCGACTGGTCGTCTCGATCGCGAAGAACTTCTATACGCAAGACCTGGATCTTCTCGATCTCATCCAGGAGGGCAACACCGGTCTCATTCGCGCGTCGGAGAAGTTCGACTACCGCAAGGGATTCAAGTTCTCCACGTACGCGACGTGGTGGATACGGCAGGCGATCACACGGGCCATCGCCAATCAAGACCGCAATATCCGCATCCCTGTGCATATGGTCGAGAAGATCAACAAGATGGTTCGCACCGAGCGTAGGCTGCTCCAAGAGGGCGGCAGAGAGCCGACCGACGACGAGCTGGCCACCGAACTGGGCATTGACGCCATCGAGCTGCGTGAGATGCGAAGGATAGGACGACGCACCACCTCGCTCGACACTCCCGTCGGGGAAGAGGGCGACGCCGAACTTGGAGATTTTGTCGAAAACGAGAGCACGCCCGACCCCGCCGACGCTGTGTCTGACATCCTGACTCGCGAGAATCTCGCCGGGATACTCAAGTCGATGGACGAGCGCGAACGCAAAGTCGTGGAGCTCAGGTTCGGATTCAAGGGAGAGCATCCGCGTACCCTGGCCGAGGTGAGCGCACGCTTCAACGTCAGTCGTGAGCGCATCCGCCAGATCGAAGCCGGGGCACTCGAAAAGATCAGAAAGGCACTGGCGGGCGCCTACGCCAGCGAGCCTCCCCTGGGCTAGCTAGCGGGCCCCTCGGCGCGATCCGCTATCGCGGCGCCGATCAGCCGGCGAGCTTCGTCTCACCCACCCGGGAGGCGATGTAGTCTTGTACCTCATCGCGCGCGATGCCCAGCGCCGCGGCCAGCTCTCCAAAGAGAAGCTCTTCGGCGCGCAGCATGAACTTCTGATCGACCGATCCGAACTTCACCTTCTCCTCGACCGCTTTGTCCTTCTTGGCATAGAGCGACATGGTCAACTCGATCAGGTCGGCGCAGTCGTGGCTTTCGATGTAGGTGGTGTAGTAGGCCGCCATGTCTTGAGGCCTCATGGCCTGTTGGATCTTCGGCTCGATCGAGGGGATCGTGTCGATGAGACGGTTGGCCTCGTCTCTCGATATGGCAGGCCTTGTGAAGACCTTGCTGCTGTTCACGGGCGCGTAGACCGTGAAGTCGCCGCATGCGGGTTCCAGCGCGTAGTAGAGCTGGTCCTTCTCAGCCCATGACGCGTCCAACGTCGTTATCTCCAACACGCGACAGACTCCGGTGCTGCCGTAGACGATCAGGTCTCCAACTTCGTACATCTGTTCCAACCTTCCACCACGCTTGCCGCGTTCGAGCCACCCTCCGATACCTGGAGACGAGCGAGGAGCGCGGATTGTCCTTGGACTCTAGCACAGCCGGCGGCCAACGACCCACTCTTGGCCCCCTTGCGATGAGTTAACCTTTGCAGCCTGCAACCGAACGCCCGAGGTAACCGATGACCGTTGAGAGAACTGCCACCACGACCGACACTCCCGATCGCTCCCAGCCCCGCGTGATCGCCCTGGTGGCGCACGACAACAAGAAGCAGAACTTGATCGAGTGGGCGCGCTTCAACGTCGCGACCCTGCGACACCACACGCTGGTGGCCACCGGCACTACCGGCCGTCTTCTGGAACAGGAGCTCGGCTTGAAGGTTCACAAGCTGCTGAGCGGCCCGCTGGGCGGCGACCAACAGATCGGAGCCCGCATCGCTGAGGGCAAGATCGACCTCGTCGTGTTCTTCTGGGACCCTCTGGAACCCCAGCCGCACGATGTCGACGTGAAGGCCCTTCTGCGCGTCGCCGTCGTCTACGACGTGCCCATGGCCTGCAACCGCTCGTCGGCCGACTTCATCATCTCCTCGCCCCTCATGCACCAGCCTGGCTTCAAACCCGACGCCGAGGTGAACGGCTAACCGGGCGCCCATAGGGCCTCACCTGGGCAGGTCGAGCCTGACCAGATAGCAGTGGTCGCTCCCCACGTCGATGCCGAAGTTGGCCGCCCACACGACGGTCGACCCGTCGTTGCTCAAGGTGGCATGGGTCTCTTCCCAGTAGTCCCCGCTGGTGTTGTAGGTCTTCGAGACGTAGTAGCACCGCGGGTCATCCGGGTCGAGACGCACGAGGATGAGCGATCGGTCGAGCCAGTTGTTCTCCGGTAGGCCTGGCTCGATAGTAGTAGACACCAGAGCCCAGCCAGGCGCGTTGCACGAGACATGAACGCCGGAGCTCAGGTTGAACGGTGACTCGGAATCGTAGTTGAGCCGCATGAGGGGGATGTGACCACTCCCCGTGTAGCTTCCGCCGCTTTCCAGGATGGGCTTGGTGTCGAGCGAGAGGGGTATCAGATCGACGTAGTCGGTCCGGGCGTTTTGCATGACGATCACTTCGTCGCCGTTCACGTCCACACCTACGTCCGCGTGGCCTGTGGCCCAATCGACCCGGTGAAACTGCCCCAACCCTCTATCAGCGATGGTCAGCCCGGTGAGTGGAGAGCCGTTCTCCGCATCGCCGCCGATGATAACCCAAGTGCCGTTAGCCGACATTCCCACCCAGTCGATGGAGCTTTCGGCCGGCGCCAGCTTGCGCAGACCGACCACGCGATCGGTGTCGTGGTCCCAGCACAGGAGGTAGCGAAGCCGGTAGTCATCGTCGGAGCCCTGAATCGCCAAAGCCCACCAGCGTCCTTCGCTCGACGGCTCTCCTTCGTCTTTGCAGGTGACCCTGTACAGATCGGGCTCGCGCTCGAGCAACGGGCCGACACCGCCATCGGCGGAAAAGTCCTTCACCAGGGTCTCCTCCCCGGTCACTACGTTCACCGTGACGATGCGAAACCCGGAGATGCCGGTCACGAGTTGGGGTTCTGCGCGATCCCAGCGCGGCTCGTCGAGGTCGAGCGACCTGACCAGACTGGCCTCCCGGTCATAGGGCGCGTCGGTCTTGAAGACCTTGAAGCCGTCGTCCAGGAGAATGACCATCGATCTGTCGGCATTGAACGGATCGAACCGCGAATACTCGTGCCGCACACCGGGCCGGGCCGTCACCCGCGCCAGAGTAGTCCCCAACTGCGAATCCTCCAGCGGTTGAGCCACCGCCGGCAGTGCCGATCCGCTCGCCGCATACCTCGGATTGTCCGCGCCGAGCGGATCGGGCACCGGCACCAACCGGGAGACATCGATGGCCGCCGTCGCGGCAAGGGGACGGTCCACGCCTGACGGCAACGTCGCGGCGCCACCCGCAGACGAGTAGGAGCCACCGGCCGCGGAGTCGGCGGTCGCTTCCGAAGGCGCCACGACCGCCGACGAGCAGGAAATGGCCGAGACCGGCAGACAGAAAACGACAGCCGCCACGAGAAGCGCCAGGGCGGCGCGCATGGCCGCCGATCGCGTGACCCTCCAGGATCGGCCGCGACGCGACTCCGAGGCGCTTGGCCCGGTCATCGTCGTCATCGCGGTTGTACAACCTACGGCTTCCACTCTCCCGCTTCGAAATACTTGTGCCATACGGCGCGGTCGGCTCCTACGGCGAACACGTCTATGCGGCCACCCGAATTCACGGCTTCGGGGTCACCCTGGAACGTCATGGCTCCAGCGAGGGCCGTCCACGACGACCACGAACCGCTGGTGTACGACTTCTGCCACAGGTTGCCGAGAGGCCCCCGCACGAACACGTCGAGGCGGCTGCCCCACGCGCAGGCTCCCGGACCCGACACGGCCTCGCCGCCGAGGCTCTGGGTGGGGGTCCACCCGGCGCCGTAGTAGTGGTTCCAGTAGACCTTGCCGTCGAAGCCGGTCGCAAACACATCGGCGCTCACCATGCTGGTCGCCGCGCACGCCGGCGCCGAGCTGCCCGACAACGGCAGCGACACCCACGGGAACCAGGCTCCCTGGTTGTAGCCCAAGAGCTCTACCGCGTTGCCTTCATCGCGCCAGCAGACCCCGAACATGTTGGGCGCCGGACTGCACGCGGCCGGAGCCGAATTCAGTGTGTAGTCGAGGGTTTGCCACGAGAACCAGGAGCCGCCCGCGTAGGCGATGTGCAGCAGGCGGTTGTCTTGGTCTCGCGCAAACACGTCGATGCGACCTTCGCCCCACGACACAGCTGCCGGATCGGAGGTCAGCGTGCCGCCCAGGCTCTCCCAGTCGCCCCAACCGTTGCTGTACGCCCGGTGCCAGAGCGCGTTGTCCTCCCCGCGGATGAAGAGGTCAAGTCGTCCCGGTCCCCAAGAAGCCGCGGCCGGGCTCGAGCCCACCGCGGGGTTGCCGCCCAGATTCTCGTAGCCGGGAGCCGCGGTCGTCGTGGTCGTGCTGATCGACGTCGTTGTGGTCGTCGCCTCGGTCGTGGTCGTGGTCGCCTCGGTCGTGGTGGTTGTCACCGCGTCGGTCGTGGTCGTGCCGGGTTCCAGTTTGGCGAGCAGATTGTGAAGCACCTGCGCCACTTCACCCCGGCTCATGTCTCCCGAGGGACTGAGCGTGCTCAGGTCGAGCCCCTCGAGCAATCCGTTGTACTCGGCCCGCGCCGCGTTGGCCCCGTGGGTCGGGTCGGCGGCCCAGGTGGCATTACCCTGCCAGGCGACCGTCGGAGCCGCCAACAGACCGCTCTGCAGGTTGTCGGCCATGCGCACGACCATGGTCACGACCTGATAGCGCGTGATCTTGCCGGTGGGATCGAAGGTCGTGGCGGTCTTGCCGTTGGTGATGCCTTTCGCTGCGCACACCGCTATGTAGTTGTCGGGATAGAGGCTGGAGGCGTCACTCTGAGGCACGTCTGTGAATGTGCAGACATCGCTCTCCGTGACCGGATAGCCGCCGCTGAGCACGGCCATCTTCGCGAACTGCTGACGCATGACCGCGTCGCCGGGACCGAATCTGCCGTCGGTGTATCCACCGATGATGCCCCGCGAAGCCAGTTCGGCGATGGCCGCGGAGTATTGGTGCCCGGCCGGGACGTCGGGAAAACTGGGAGTCGCCGCCGGGGCCAGCGAAACCAACGACATCAACGCGATCACCAGGATCGCCGCGCCGATGCATGGCATCAGCAGTACCCGCCGGCGGCGGTTCGCTCGGTATGACTTGCCCTCGTCACACTGGATAGGCATTGCGGTTCCCTCCTTGAGCGCGTCGCATACTGAGATAGCCGGAGCGTTGGCTCTCGCTCCAATTCCAGTCTAGGCTCGAAGCAAACCGGGGGCAAGCCGGGCTACATCAGTCTCTGGTCTGCCGGGCATTCCTGAGCCAGGACTCGTTGGGCGCCACTACGTCCCGCTCTTCTTCTGAGTTATGCTGGTCGTAGCATCATCGTGCGAAGGGAGCGAGGTCGATGAGCCCCGAAGGCACTGCCCGCGTGTTTCTCAACGCCGCTCCCGACAGGCCTACGGCCGTGCGGCATCTCTTCGAGCACGCCCCTCTCGGCGACCTTGCGGGCCGATCGGTCGCCCTCAAGGCCAATTTCAACAGCGCCGATCCCTTTCCGGCCTCGACGCATCCCGACACCGTCCATGCGATCGTCACCATGCTCATAGAAGCCGGGGCGCGTGACATCACCGTCGTCGAGCGGAGCGGCATGGGCGACACCCGCGCCAACCTGGAACGGCTCGGCATCTTCGCCCTCGGGCGGGAGTTGGGCTTCGCCGTCGTCGTTCTCGA
>JAKAHF010000556.1 GCA_021815245.1 Actinomycetes bacterium | reverse complement strand
CAGTCCGAAGGCCTCGAAGGCGGCGACCGCGTCGGCCACCTCCTGCTCGGCCCGCGCCTGCGTCGCGGCCTCCTCGGCGTCATCCAGGAGTCCGTTGCGCTTCATGTAGCGGGCCAGCCGGAGGATGGGGTCGCGTTGCCGCCACACCTCCACCTCCTGCTCGGCGCGGTAGCGGGTGGCGTCGTCGGAAGTCGTGTGGTCGGTCACGCGGTACGTGTGGGCCTCGATCAGGGTCGGGCCGCCGCCGCCGCGGGCCCGTTCGAGCGCCTCGCTCACGACCCGGTAGACGGCGAAGGCGTCGTTCCCGTCGACCTGCAGGCCGGGCATGCCGTAGCCGATCGCCTTCTGAGCCACGGTGCAGGCCTGAGTCTGCTTGTTGTACGGGACCGAGATGGCCCACTGGTTGTTCTGGCAGAAGAACACCACCGGACTCGCGAACACGGCGGCGAAGTTCATCGCCTCGTTGAAGTCGCCCTCGGAGGTGGCCCCCTCCCCGAAGCTCGTCAGCACCGCAGCCTGCGTGCCGTCGTGCCGGAGCGCCCAGCCGATACCGGCGGCGTGCAACATGTGCGTGCCCACGGGAATCGAAGCCGGCAGCATGTTCACTCCGTCGGGGAAGACGTTGCCCCGCTCGTCGCCGCTCCAGTACTGCAAGAAGCGCTCCATCTTCATGCCCCGGACCAGGAACGCGCCTGCCTCACGGAACGCGGGCACCATCCAATCCTCGTCGCGCAGCGCCAGGGCGGCCGTGATGTGGGCCCCTTCCTGCCCCATGACGCGGGCGAAGGTGCCCAGCCGACCCTGCCGCTGGAGCTTGAGCATGCGGTCGTCGAACGTACGGGTGAGCACCATGTACCAGTAGAGCTGCGCGATCTGTTCGCGGGAGAGGTCCGGCATCAACGCCTGGTCGACGTTGCCCTCGACGTCCAGCACCTCGACACGCTCCACCGAGTAGGACACCAGTGTCGTGATGGGCACTCCGTCACCTCCTTGTCGCGATTGCGCGGACGAGTTCTTCTCCCCGGCGGGGCCGCTTTCAATGCCGCCCGCGCAGGACTGCACCGACGCGCCCGGCCCCAGTCGGCCGTCGCGGCGCGCATCACCCAGGCAGGTCGGACCGCCCGTTCCGGTTGTTGTGCTCGAAGACCGAAGGCCGGCGGTAGTGGGCGCCGACGTACTCATCGACCAGGCGGTCGATCAACCGGTCGGGGTCGGCGTCGTAGACCAACTCGGACCCTGTCTCCTTCCCGATGGCCCGCACCAGTTCGGGGATCAGGTCGGCGATCCCGCCACTCCCCTCGAGCACCCCTATCAGCTTCCCTTCGTCGTAGGCGATGGCGAACTCCCCCAACGTGCCGGAGTGCCCTCCACAGATGACCACCATGTCGCTGGAACGGATGTTGTAGATCTCCCGCCCCATGAGGCCGCTGCCCGTGTAGATCATGACGTCGAACACGTCGGCCGGAGAGTGGTACACGTGGATGTGCTCGTCCAAGCTCAGCCCGGGCGAGATCCCAATCGACAGCCCCCCGTGCGCCTGCGCGCCGCGGGCCGATTCCCAAGGCAGGCCCGGCGCAGCTCCCGTGATGGTGATCATCTCCTTGCGCGCGATCGCGACACCCAACTCGTAGGCGGCTCCGCGCACCGTCTCGGACAGGCCGCCCGAGGCCGCCCCCATCACCCCCACTTTCAGAGCCATGGCCCGCACCCGGTCGGCGAACGCCGCCGGATCGGCCGAGAAACGGCGCTCGTGCTCCTCCGAGCAGAAGTAGTAGAGGCGGCCGCGGTAGAACGCCACCGCCTCGGCGTGGCGCTCGCGGACTTCGCGTCCGCACACGGGGTCTACCGACAAGGTGTACTCCTTTGCAGTTCGACTATGTAACCGCGGGCCGGGATGGTGACCGTCAGGTGGAACCGGCCCCGCAACTCGCGCGCCAGGGCTTCGGCCGCCGCCCGCTCTCCATGGGTCAGCAGCACCTCCGTCGGCGGTTTGAAGTGCCCCGCCCAGGCGAGCAATTGGTCGCGGTCGGCATGCGCGGACAGGCTGCTGATCTCGTGAATGTGAGCCTTGACGGCGATCTCCTCCCCGAAGATGTGCACCACCTTGGCACCCTCGAGCAGATGGCGGCCGAGAGTCCCCTCGGCTTGGTAACCGACGAAGACCACATGCGCCTCGCGCCTCCACAGGTTGTGCTTCAGGTGGTGCTTGATGCGCCCCGCCTCGGCCATGCCGCTGGAGCTGATGATGACCACCCCTCGACGGTCGTTCAGCGCCCTGGATTCGTCGCTGCTCTGCGTGTACGCGAGCCCAGGGAACGTGAAGACCGACCCGTTGGCCTGGAGCACCCCGTTGGCTTCGAGGTCGAAGTCCTCCCGGTGGCGGCGGAACACCTCGGTCGCGTGCACCGCCAGCGGGCTGTCCACGTAGACCGGCATATCGAAGCCCCGCTCGGCGGCCAGGCGCCGGAAGTAGTAGATCAGCTCCTGCGTCCGGCCCACGGCGAAGCTGGGGATGATCACGTTGCCCCCGGTCGCCTTGGCCTGCTTGACGATCTCCCAGAGCTGGTCCATGGGGTTCTGGGCATGCTCGTGCAGCCGGTTGCCGTAAGTCGACTCCATGACCAGATAGTCGGCACCGGTCACCGTCTCCGGGTCCCGGATGATCGGCTGCGCCGGCTGACCGAGGTCCCCGCTGAAGACCAGCTTCACGCCCGCTGGGGTGGGACCGTCCGTGCCGGCATCAGCCCCGCCGGAGGTGGCTGCCCGATCCTTCGGGCCGGGCTCGGGCGAGGCACCCTCCGCGTCGCTCGGTTTGGCGGCGGGCGTGTGTGTCGCCGCGTCGCCGCAGGAGCCGTCATCGAGCCAGAGTTCGACGATGGCGGAGCCCAGGATGTGGCCGGCGTCGCGGTAGCGCACTGTGACGCCCCGGGCCGGGCGGAACACC
>JAKAHF010000555.1 GCA_021815245.1 Actinomycetes bacterium | reverse complement strand
GCCCGGAAACGGGCCGAATACATGGAGGTCCGCATGGCGATTCCCGAGTGGCAGTGGGACGAGAAGATCCAGCGAGGCACCGACTACGCGAGCGTCGAGCGCGTGCGGGAGTACGACGAGCGCATGGCGGCGATGCGCGACGTGGCGGCCGAGTCGGAGAGAATCCTGAATCAGATCGGCATCTCCGCCGGCGACGACCTGCGCGAGATCGGCACCGGCACCGGCGCGCTCGCGCGCGCGGCCGCGAGGCGCTGCCGTAGGGTCGTCGCCCTCGACGTATCGCCCATCATGCTGGAGTACGCGGCGCAGAGGGCGCGCGAGGAAGGCATCACTACCATCGAGTTCTGCGAGGCGGGGTTCCTTACCTACGAGCACGACGGTGAGCCGTTTGCCGCCGTCGTTTCGCAGTTGGCGCTGCACCACCTCCCCGACGCGTGGAAGCTCATCGCACTCGACAAGCTGGCCGGCCTTCTGCGGCCTGGGGGCACCTTCTACCTGAGCGACGTGGTGTTCTTCGACGACGCGCAGCGCGATTGGCCGGCCCACTGTCTGCCCTCGTCGAAGCGATGCCTCCGAGCAGCCGGGTCGAGATGGCCCGCCACATCCGCCAGGAGTTCAGCACCTTCGACTGGGTGATGCGGGCGCTGCTCGAGCGGGCCGGATTCGCGATCGAGAGCGTCGAACGGGAACGGGGCTTTCTCAGCCACTACCTCTGCCGGAGGCACGCCTAGAGGCCCTGCGCAGGCGGCGCTTCTACCGGTCCGACAAGGTATCATCCGTGAAGCCAAGGCCCCACTCTACCCGGCGGTCCGCATGAACCAAGCCTCCCCCGACGAGGCCAGAGCGTCCCAGAAGTACCTCGGCAAGAAGGGCCTCATCGTCTTTCTTGCCGCTCTCAGCGCCTTTCCGGCGATGTCGACCGACCTCTATCTGCCGGCGCTGCCCGGCATGACCGAGTACTTCCACGTGCGGGAGTACCTGACCAATCTGACCCTCATTCTCTTCTTCGTGGTTTACGGCATCGCGGTTCTCGTCTGGGGACCCCTGAGCGATCGTTTTGGGCGCAGGCCCGTGCTCATTGTCGGGCTGAGCATCTACGTGGTCTCGGGGGTGCTCTGCGCGGTGGCCGGCGACGTCTATCAGCTCATCGTGTTCCGCGTGCTCCAGGCGCTGGGGACGGCTTCGGCCAGCGCGATATCGACCGCCATCGTGAGGGACGTGTTCCGCGGGCGCAAGCGGGAGGTCATCATTGCCGTCATCCAGTCGATGACGGTGTTCTCGCCCGCGGTCGCACCGCTGATCGGGGCGCTGATCCTCCGCTTCACGTCGTGGAGGGGTGCATTCGTCGCGCAGGCCATCCTGGGCGTTCTAGTGTTCGCGGGCGCTCTGGTGTATCAAGAGACGATCGAGTCGCGGCTCGAGGGGAATCCGTTGCGCTCGCTGGGACGGCTGATCGTCGTGCTCCGCAACCGCAGCTTCTCGTATTTGCTCGTCAACTTCTCGCTCATGGGCATGGCGATGATGGCGTTCATCACCGCATCGTCGTACATATACGTGGTCACCTTCGGCACGAGCAGCCAGGTCTACAGCTACTTCTTCGTGATGTTCGCCTTCTCGATCGCAGTAGGGGCGCAACTCTACGTGTGGCTTTCGCGGCACTTCTCGCGGGAGGGCATCATCACCGGCTGCTTCGCTGTGGGGGTGGCCAGCGGGCTGCTCACGCTGTTCTTCGGCGTGCGGGGGCCGTGGTGGTTCATCCTCACCATACTGCCCTCGCAGATGGCGTTCAGTTGCTCGCGCCCCCCGGCTATCTACCTGATGCTGGCGCAGCACGAGGGCGACGCGGGCTCGCTGTCGTCGCTGATGGGCACGTTCAGCACGGTCATGGGTACCATCGGCATCATCGTGGTTTCGCTCGGCGTCTGGGGTCGGGTGGAGCTGATCGGCACACTTACGGCGGTTCTCGGCGTGCTGAGCGTCATCATGTGGATGTTTCTCAGGGTGCTGCGCGCTCGCGGATTCGCGTACAGAAGCTCAGAGAGGTGACTGGGATGACTGCAGACGAGAACAAGCGCATCGTGCGCGCTCTCTACGAACAGGTCTTTCAACGGCATCGACTCGACCTGGTGGACGAGTTCATCGCCGACGACTACGTGCAGCATAATCCGGCTCTGCCGGCGGGCAAGAAGGGGTTTGTGGAGTTTCACACCGTCTTCTTCAGGGCCATCCCCGACGCGTTCGCGGCGATCAACGAGATGCTGGCAGAGGGCGACTACGTGTGGGTCTACAACACCATCACGGGGACCCACACCGGTGCCGGCTTTCTCGATCGCCCACCGACGGGCAACGCCATCAGCTACGACGTGGTCGACATGTTCCGTTTGAAGGACGGCAAGCTGGTCGACCACTGGGACGTGGCCGATACGCGGGCACTCTTCACTCAGGTCGGGGCTGTGCAGGCAGCGCCGTGACACGGGGGTCAGCGGGCCGGCGCGGGTCCGCCGTCGCTTGGTGGCTCGCCGCGGTCGGAGCCGTCCTTGGAATCGCGGCCGGAGTGGTGCAACTGGTTGCCGGCGACGTGATTCCCGAGTGGACGGGTGACAAGAACGACTGGGTGCTCTTGGGACTGGCCACCATCGGGCTGAGCGTGGTGGCCGCGGTCAGCTTCTTGTGTCTGCGGCGCCCGGGACTACCTCTGTGGAGCCGTGTAGCCCTGGTGGTCGTCTACCTGGCCGCCGTAATCGTCTGCTTCACCACCGTTGGACGGCTCTGGTATGTGCCGGGGCCGGTGCTGCTCGTGGCGCTCGTGTTGGAGGGTCTCGCCGGCGGCCGGCGCGCGCGGTCATGGCGCTTTGACAGCGCGGCATCATTGTTCAGCAGCCTGTCACAGCGGGCGATACACGTCGGCCCGGTGCTCGACGCGCACCACGATGACCAGAGACTGT
>JAKAHF010000554.1 GCA_021815245.1 Actinomycetes bacterium | reverse complement strand
ACCTCGCGCCCCACGTGGTCCTCATGGACTTGGTGATGCCGATTCTCGACGGCATCGGCGCCACCAAGCAGATCATCGACCTCGGTGGCGACACCCGGGTGATCGCACTGACGAGCTTCGCCGAGGACGACCAGGTGTTTCCGGCGATACAGGCCGGAGCCTCGAGCTACCTGCTCAAAGACGTCTCGCCCGACGAACTGATCGAGGCCATCAGAGCCGCCTTCAGGGGCGAGCCACGACTGCATCCCGATGTGGCCCGCAAGCTCATGGCCGCCATGCGACCCGCGCGCGACGCCGGGGTCTCCCGGGCGAGCGGGCCGGGCGCCGGCGCCGACGCGGCGGCCGCCATCGGCGACCTCACCGAGCGTGAGCTCGAGGTCATCCGCTCGGTGGCCTTGGGCCTCAGCAATCTCGAGATCGGGCAGAGCTTCTTCATCAGCGAGAAGACGGTCAAGACCCATATCAGCCACATCCTGGCCAAGCTGGGTCTCAAGGACCGCACGCAGCTCGCCATCTTCGCCATACGGAACGGGCTTGCCGACTGAACCCGACAACCACGCCGGCGAGAACGCCAGGCCGCTGCCGCTCCATGGGTGGCCTGCGGTCGTTCTGTCGGCCGGCTACGTAGCCGCGGCAGCGATCGCCGCCCGTCTGCTCGCGGGAGCGGCCACCGAGGCCGACGACCTGCCCATATACATCGGCCTGCTCGCCACGTTCTTCGTCCTCTTCACTGTGGTGTGGTTCTGGCCCCGTCTGCCCGAGGTGGCGGTCCACGGCGTCCTCGTGGTGCAGTGCGTGATCGTCGTTCTCATGCTGCTGCTCGAACCCGATTTCGACTATGTGACCTCGTTCGCTCCCCTTCTCGCGTTTCAGGCTGCTCTCATCTTCGGGCGGCGCGTACGCTGGGTCTGGATCGGGCTACTGGTGGTCTTGATCGCCGCCGCATTGTTGGCGACACTGGGCGCTGTGCGCGGATTGGGCCTCTCTCTGGTACCCATGGCGATCACCGTGGCGTTCCCCGCGCTCGCTCTCGCCAGCCGTGACATCGACCGCTCGCGTGCCGCGAGCCGCGAGATGGTCGCCGAGTTACGGGTAACCAACGAGCAGCTTCACGCCTATGCGGCCGAGGCCGAGGAGCTTGCCATCATCGAAGAACGCAACCGGCTTGCCCGCGAATTGCACGACTCGGTATCGCAGGCCATGTTCAGTGTTCAGTTGGCGACGAGATCGGCGGAGATCCTGCTCCAGAAGGATCCGCGAGATGCCGAGGCTCAGATCGAACAGCTCCAGGCGCTCACGCACGACGCGCTCGCCCGCATGCGAGGCTTCATCTCTGAGTTGCGACCCAAGCCGGTGGACGGCCGACCGGATATCGGCCCGACCGTCGAGTCGCCGCCGACCGGCGACCCCCCGACCGGCGACCCCCCGACCGCGCCTGCCCGGCCGGCCGGGTCGTAGTACGACCTGAGTCGTATACGCATCGGTCCCGGGTCCGACCCGAAGGTTCGTCCCTAGGTCCTGCCGCAAATCGGCCATGCGGTCGATGTGCCGAAGCCCTCCAAAGATCATGCTTCATTCGTGAGAACCAGATCGAGGAGGCAGCATGTTCGAGCAGCAGCGGAGAGTCCGGATCGTCATCGCAGATGATGACGCCGGCGTTCGCCGCGACCTCCGCGATCTGCTCGACATCACCGGCACCGCCGAGATCGTGGGCGAAGCCGCCGACGGTCTCGAGTCCATCGATGAAGCCCGGAGGCACAGCCCCGACGCTGTAGTGCTCGACGTGGCCATGCCCGCGCTCGACGGACTAGCTGCGGCCCGGCGCATCAAGGCCCAGATGCCCGCCTGCCGGGTCGTCGTGCTCACGGTGTTCGGCGACGAGACCACCCGGCTCCGCGCCGAAGCGGCCGGTGTCGACGCCTTCGTGATCAAGGGCGCGCCGCTTTCGGAATTGCTCCGGGCCATCTGTTCTCTCCCCCCCACCGACCCCGCCCGCCAAGGAGGCTTCTCGTGAACACTCAGACCTACGAAGGCATCGTGAAGGTGCGGCGCAACGATATCGATTGGTTGCGCATCATCGCGGTCCTGCTGCTCTTCCCCTTCCACACCGCCCGCGTCTTCGATATCGGGGGGCAGTTCTACGTCAAGAGCAGCGTTCTCAGCGAGCCGCTCTCCTACATCATCGCCTTGCTCGGTCCGTGGCATATGCCGCTGCTGTTCTTCCTCGCCGGGGCCTCCACCTGGTACGCGCTCTCTCACCGCAAAGCCGGCCAGTATGCCGTGGAGCGCTTCAGCCGGTTGTTCGTCCCGTTCGTGTTCGGGGTCTTCGTGCTCGTGGCTCCCCAGTCCTACCTCGGCGCGCTCAACCACGGGGGCGATCCGGGATCCTACTTCTCGTGGTATCCGAACTTCCTGCGCCTCAACACCAGGGATATCGATGGCTACTTCGCGGGCGGCCACACCTGGGGCCACCTCTGGTTCATCGTCCACCTCTTCTTCTACTCGCTGATCGCCCTGCCGCTCTTCGTGGTACTCCGCAAGAAGACCGGACGGCGCGTGGTCGACTTCCTGGCGCGCATCGCCTCCAAGCCCGTTGTCATACTTCTCTTCGGCTTCTTCACGCTGCCCGCCGCCCTCGTCCCCGACATCGCCGGCGGCAACCCGGTGTTCCTGGGGATCACCTTCGCGCTCGGCTACCTGATGGTGTCCGACGCCCGCTTCGAGCTGGCCATCGACCGGCACAAGGTGGCTGCCCTGATCTTGGGCCCGGTCGCATGCATCCCCGCCGCCTACGTGGCTATCAACGGCATCGGCATCGGCGACTGGGTCGGCGATCTGTACGAGCTCTATACCAAGGTGGTCATGCCCTGGATGTGCATCGTCGCCATGGTCGGATTCGGCCGGCGCTACCTGCGCTCCGGCGGCCGGGTGCTCAAGTACGCGGCTGCCTCCT
>JAKAHF010000553.1 GCA_021815245.1 Actinomycetes bacterium | reverse complement strand
CCAGATCCACCGCCCAGAAGTTCCGTTGCGATGTCGCGAGCACCTGCTCGAGGGTCAGGCCACTCAGCACGTGCTTGGGGTAGCGGGGGGAGAACACTCGCGCGGGTTCCCCGTCGACGACGGCCCGCCCCAATCCCAGCGCGACCGCGACCACGCCGTCCTCGGCCTCGGCAGGCGGGGAAGGGTAGTAGTTGTGCGAGCGCGCGACCCCGGAGAAGTCGGGATAGAAGCGCGATCCATGGGCGGCGCCCACCACCTTCTGGATGATCACCGCCATCTTCTCTTCCTCGACACGGTACGGCGTCGCTTCCAGGTACTGCTTGGCGTGCTGCGAGAAGGTCGAGGCGTACACGCGCTTAATGGTCTCCTCGAGCTGGCGCAGGCGCACGTCGACCTCGGGATGGTCGTTGGGCAGCATGTAGGTACGGTACAGCCCTGCCATCGGCTGGTACTGGGAGTCCTCCAACAGACTCGAGGAACGCACCGCCAGCGGGTAGTGGATCAGCTCGAGGAAGGAGCGTAAATCGGCCATCACGCGCGCGGGCAGTCGGGCCCCGATGAAGCGAGCGGCGATCTCGCCATCATCGGTCGTCTGGACGGCGAACTCGCGCAGGTCGTTCGTGTCGAGGAACTCGTCGAACAGATCGGTCGCCAGCACCACGGACGGGGGCACGGTGACGGTCGCCCCGGGGAAGCGGGCGAACATCTCGAACGTGTTCAGGAGGTGGCGCACGAAGGCGAGCGCCCGTGCCTTGCCGCCCAGCGAACCGCCGCCGATGCGGGAGAAGCTGCTGGTGGTGTCGAAGGAGTCGCGCTCGAAGTCGGCCACCAGCGCCCGGTACCGTTCGCGCCGGTACTCTTCGACCGTGTCTATCAAATCGGTGCGCATGGCCTCGGCGTTCGCGAACTGCGGCAGTTGCCGTGGCCGCAGCCGAGCGGCCAGGGCGAACTCCGTCCGGGCCTTGAGCCAGCGGGAGAAGTCGTTGCGGCTGGCGTGGAAGAGGATGCTCTCGATCGGCACCGTGTGCAACTTCTCGACCAGACTCTTGAGGTCGTTGGCGCGCGCGATGCGCTTGCCCCCAGGCAGGCGGAAGATGAAGTCCCCGAAGGCGAACCGCTCGACGATGACGTCCCGCAGGTCGTTGATCAAGGTGGGCGAGCCCTTGAGCAGGAAAGCGGCCCCCACGCGGCGTGCGAGCGCAGCGTTCTCGGGGCGCCCCGACTGCAGCACCACGGGGACGTCGGGCCAGGCTTCCTTGACGCCGCGGGCGAACTCCACCCCGGCGAGGGGGTCCAGCTCGCCCTCGCGCGGGAATTCGATGTCCGAGATGATGCCCAGCACGTCCTCGCCGTAGTGTGTGAAGGCCGCCCACGCCTCCTCCCAGTTCGTGCACAGCAGAATCTTGGGCCGAGCCCGCATGCGCAGGATCTTGTGCGCCACGTTCGCTCCCTCGGGGATCAGTCGCTGGGAGTGGCTGATGACCTCGGTGAACACCATGGGCAGAAAGGCCGAGTAGTAGCGGATGCTGTCCTCGACGACCAGGATGACCTGGACTCCGGCGACCGCCGTATCCCGCTCCACGTTGAGCTTGTCCTCGATGTACTTGACGATCGCGAGCAGGATGCGCGCATCGCCCTGCCACAGAAACATGCGATCGATGTCTGACGTGTCGTACTGGGCGATGAACGTGGCGAGTTCGCCGCTGTCGTAGGCGAGGACCACCACCGGGATGTCCAGACCCTGCTCCTTGACGCGGCGGGCCAGTTCGACCGCGTTCATGTCGCCTACGTTCAACGCCGTGATGATCAGGTTCGACTTGCCGCCGCCGGCCGCCAGCGCGAGCGCCTCGGACCCCGACGATACGTGGATCAACCCAGTGGTGTGGTGCAGGTGCAGATCGAGGAACTCCCCCAGGATGACCTCGGAGAGTTGTCCATCCTCCTGCAAGATGAACTTGTCGTACAGGCTCGAGACCAGGATGATGTTCTCGACCCGCTCGGACATCAGGACCTCGAAGTCCTGGAAGCGGCTGCGGTTGCCGAGGATCGAGAGACGGTCGTCGAACTCGGTCATGGGCTCCCTCATGGTCGTGCGCGGCCGGCCCGAGCCCGTCCGCGCGCACCGTCACGACACGTGACTGCACCGTACCAGGAGCGGGCCGCCCGTGGGCGCGGCCCGCTGAATGTCTTCTCCCGGCGCCGCGCCGGGCACCCTCCGGCGACGCCCGAGCCGGCTCTCTACACCACGCCCTGGTCGAGCATGGAGTCGGCGATCTTGAGGAAGCCGGCGATGTTGGCGCCCACGACGTAGTTGCCCGGCGCGCCGTATGCGGCGGCCGCGTCGACGCACGCCTGGTGGATGCTCTTCATAATTTGCCGCAGCCGGCCGTCGACCTCATCGCGGGGCCAGAGCAGCCGCATGCTGTTCTGGGACATCTCGAGGCCCGACACCGCCACACCGCCCGCGTTCGAGGCCTTGCCCGGCGCGTAGAGGATGCCCGCATCCAGGAACTGCTGCACCCCGTCCAGATCGGTGGGCATGTTCGCGCCCTCGACGACCATCTTGACACCGTTCTTCAGCAGGTTGGCGGCGTCCTTGCCGTTGATCTCGTTCTGGGTGGCGCAGGGGAAGGCGCAGTCGGCTTTGACCTCCCAGAGCGGGTTCGTGGCGGCGCCGGGCTCGGCGGCCGAGTACACGGCACCCGGGTACTCGTCGACGTACTCCTTGATGCGCCCGCGCCGCACGTTCTTCAGCTGCATGATCCAGGCAAGCTTGGCGGCGTCGATGCCCTCGGGGTCGTAGATGAATCCGCTCGAATCCGAGAGCGTCACCACCTTGGCCTCGAGTTCGAGCAGCTTCTCGACCGCGTACTGGGCCACGTTCCCCGAGCCCGAGACAAGGCAGGTCTTCCCCGCCAGCGTCTCTCCCCGGGCTGCGAGCATCTCGGCCGCGAAG
>JAKAHF010000552.1 GCA_021815245.1 Actinomycetes bacterium | reverse complement strand
CGGCAATGCGGGGATCTTTGGCCCAGGGATCCTCTGGCTGACCGGTCACCTCCACTCTCTGTATATCGGCAGCTCGAACCAGGTCATGATGGGCGCCGCGGAGCGGGACCGGTCACGAGCCCAGCATCTCTTCGAAGCGCCGGGCGATCGCGTCCTGCTCGGCCTCGTGCGCCGCCTGCACCTTCGACGCAGCCTCGTCGAAGGCGGGTTTCTTGCGC
Source organism: Actinomycetes bacterium (assembly GCA_021815245.1). The sequence continues at coordinate 2,738 of JAKAHF010000552.1, read as the reverse complement.
TGAGCCCGTTCGAGCAGGCCGTCGATGGTCACCTCGGCTTGGTCTTTGGCCGCGCGCTTGAGTATGTCGAGCAGTTCCGCCTGCAGCGATCTCTGGTTATTGGCCGCGCGGTTGCGCAGGCCGGCGACGACCTCGTCGGGCACGTTCTTGATAGAGAGGTTGACAGGCATGCGGGTCGCTCCTCTCCGGTGTCGCGATTCCACTTGCAGGAGAATTGTAGCCTGGGCCGCCCTGGGCGCCCACCTCCACGGGTGGTCTACCTGAACGGGTCGACGACTGTCAGCGACGCGAAACGGCGGCCGTGCTGAAGGTCTTCGGAGAAGAGAGTGGTGCATCCGCATGCTAAGGCGGAGGCGACGATCAGGCTGTCGTAGAAGCCGTACCCCGACGACCCCTGGATGTCGAGAGCCTCTTTGTACAGCGCGATGGTGGGCGACACCCTCCACATCGGCGCAAGCACGCGTTCGACGAACGCGCCGGCGTCACCGGCGTCGAGCGGTGTGCCGAACTTCGTCAGGGCGACATCAAGGAACTCCTGGATGACTTGATAGCTGACGCATCCGAGCCCGGTCGTCAGCCCCATCTCGACCAGCTCGCGGGCACTCTCCCGGCGTTGCGGCGACGTGTCGTCGAACGTGTAGACAAGGACGTTCGTGTCGAGGAAGAACCGACCCGGCTTCTCTACCGCCATGCGAGACACCTATCGCCGGGCGTTCAGCTCTTCGCGGCTGAAGCCGCGTCCGGGACGCGCATATTCCAGACGCGACATCAGGTCGCGATAGCCCTGTGCGGCACGCTCCTGCTCGACATAGGCGGCCAGCCAGAGCCGGAACTCCGCGTTCAGGGTCGTGCCTCGGGCCTCGGCCTCTTCGCGGGCATGGGCGATGAGCTCCTCATCGGCGCTGAGGGTGATGTTCTTCAACATGGGTGCAGTGTACACTGCAATCGTGCGCACGACAACGTCAGGTTGCGTCGCACCACGGGTTGACGGCAGTCAGCCCCGGGATGCCCGAGAAATCGGCGTCGTTGCGGGTTGCGATCACGAAACCGGCTCCGATGGCGATGGCCGCTATCTCCGCGTCTTGATGGCTCATGGGGCGCCCTGCGCGGATTCTCGTGGCCACGATGGCAGCGTAGACGGGAGCCGCCACATCGTCAAAGGCCAGACAGCGGCCGGGGAACTCGCGGAACACGTCTGCCGCCGCGCTCCGCAACGCCTCTTTGCGCCGGCCCTCAGGCAGGAGCGCGATGCCCAACTCGATCTCGGCCCGCGTCACCGCCGAAATGTACAGACGTTCCTGTGGTTGCGCGTCGAGCCAGGCGAGGACCCCTCTGTCGGGCGTCCGGCGCATCACCTCAGAGAGCACGTTGGTGTCGAGAAGGATCATCCGCGCGGCTCATTCATCGGAGCTCGAGAAGTCGGGAGCGACCCGGCCGGAGGGGCGGGTCGGCAAGACCAGATCGTACTCCCCGGCGGCGGCGAAGAAGCCATGCAGGCGACTGCCCAGCCCTCCGGCTTCGGTGGCGGGCGCGCTCAGCGCTCGCTTCAAGATGCGCCGCGCCGTCTCCTCCATCGAACACCCATTTCGAGCCGCCTCGAGGCGCAGCCGGGCCTTCAGATCGTCATCGAGACCGCGGATGGTGAGAACGGCCATGCACCGGCTCCTTCTTGAGTGAAATGCTGTCAATGCCTGCAGTGCTGTCAGTATCTCACCTTCCCCTCATGTGTCAATTCCCTGCCGCGCGATCCTACGCAATGCCGGGAGACTTCGCCTGCAACCTTGGTCGCAGCCAGGGCGGAGGATTCTGGTTCCTGTCCGCCCCGTGCCCTATGATGGCCAAAGCAGCCAAGACCTGGCCCCGGAGGTGGCATCACCATGAGCACGGACGTTCCCTCGCGCCTCGAGCAACTGCTCGGCGCCATCGCCGCCCGCTCTGCCGTGGTGGGCATCGTCGGCCAGGGCTATGTGGGGCTGCCCCTCGCCCTCGCGTTCGTCGAGTCGGGCTACCAGGTCACGGGCTTCGATCTCGATCCAAAGAAGGTCGAGGGCTTGAACGCCGGCAGGTCGCACATCAAGCATGTCGGCGCCGAACGGGTGGCGACGGCGGTGGAGACGGGTCGCTTCGCGGCGACCGGTGATTTTTCGAGACTCGCGGAATGCGACGCGATCGTCGTGTGCGTGCCCACCCCCCTCGGCAAGCATCGCGAGCCCGACATGAGCTACGTGCACGGCACCACCGAGACCATCGCGAAGTATCTGCGCCCCGGCCAGTTGGTGATCCTCGAATCGACCACCTACCCCGGCACCACCGACGAGGAGCTCAAGCCGGTGCTCGAACGGTCGGGCCTCTCGACGCCCGCGGACTTCTTCCTGGCCTTTTCTCCCGAACGGGAGGATCCGGGGAACGAATCATTCTCGACCAGAACGATCCCCAAACTCGTGGGCGGGGTCAACCCGGAGTCAACCGAGGCGGCGGTCGCCCTCTATACGGGACCCATCGCCCGCGTGGTGCCGGTGTCGTCGTCGCGGGTCGCCGAATCGGCCAAGCTGCTCGAGAACATCTACCGGGCGGTCAACATCGCGCTGGTGAACGAGCTGAAGATGACCTTCGACCGCATGGACATCAACATCTGGGAGGTCATCGAGGCCGCCAAGACCAAGCCGTTCGGGTTTCAGGCCTTCTATCCCGGACCGGGGCTCGGCGGGCACTGCATTCCGCTCGACCCGTTCTATCTG
>JAKAHF010000551.1 GCA_021815245.1 Actinomycetes bacterium | reverse complement strand
TTTGCCCGACGGCATTTTCTTCTTCTTGATGACCTTCACCACCGTGCCGCCAAGCTTCTCGAGGATGCGCCGCCGCTCCTCGGCGTTGCCTGGATCGGATAGCAGCGTCGCGATCAGCGCGGCCCGGCACGCCGCCAGCGGCCGCCGCGCCGGCCAGATGTGCAGCGTCGAGATGTGCCCGTGCCGCACGTTCTTCTCATGCACAGAGTCAATCGACGCCTGCTTCAGCGGAAACGCAACTTCGATGAGGCGAGGATGATCCGTCATTACTTGTTCCCCTGACTGGACATGGCCCTAAACGCTCCTAGGAGTGCTTGCATCAATTCCGCGTGAGACGACCCAAGTTGCCCACGGGGCCCCTTGTCGGTCACGACGTTTACCTGTCCAGCACCCGCGGCTGAGGGTTCGATTTGCACGAGAATGTGACCGACATCGCGGGTTGTAAGCCGGCGCCTAAAGGTAGAACCATCCCAGAGACCCGCGATCTGCTGGTCGGAGTAGCCTGGGTCGACGTTTGGGTCATATGCGGCCACACTGACTAGGACCAGCGTCGGGCGCGCCAGCTCCATTAGGCTGCGCGAGAGACCGGATTTGTGCCCGTGATGGGGCGCGACGAGAATGTCAACGCTGCTTACCAGTGAACGCCATTCCTGTCTTGGTAGCACCGCTTCCCATGCCGCTTCCTCAACGTCGCCGCAAAGGAGAATCGAACGGCCCGAATACTCAAGTCGCGTCACGATGCTCGCATTGTTGACCTTCGAATTCGGGGACCCGCCTAGCTGACGAGCTGCCTCAACCGGCAGTGCAAGCTCCCGAAGGCTCACTCCCGCGAAGTCAGGGGGATTCGTTCCAGGCCTCACCTCCTGCCGAAACCAGGTAGCAAAGCGAACGACGATCTGTTGGCCTTGCTGAGAGCTTGAGTCAAGAGCGTCCCGCAGGTATGCGTTGTCGAAATCCAAGGTTCGGACAAACTCGGGCGGGTGCTTGTAGATCCAGTCAGCTTCGGTCAGGTGGTCAGCGTGCAGATGAGTCGCTGTGGCGTAGTACAAACGAAACGGTGGTCCGAGCACATCGGCAATGGTCGGAAAAGTTGCCCGCCGACGTTGCTCGTAGGCTTCAATCCACGCGAGCGGAGAAAACGACTGACTGGCTCCAAAGTCGAAAACGCACCATCTCCCGTTTGGGAGCTTCAAGGCGGCGGCCTGGCCATGGTCAACGTCGAATAGGTAGAGCTCGGCGCTCATTGGCCCTGGCTCCCTTCTGGCTCTCCGACTGCCAGAAACTGCACGAACAGCTTCTGCCCGTACTGCCGTCCAAACCGGTGCATGCGGAAGAGGCAAACAAAGGCACCGGTCACCAGCAGCAGCGTCGGGAGCCATCCCTCGCACCCGCGGGATAGGAGCGTTAGCATCGCCAGTGCGAAGAGCGAGGCAGCAATTCCCCGGTTGAGACCGTAGTTACCGTTGGCCGTCTCGATGGGCTTCCTGAGTTCGGCTGGTTGGACCGCTGCATCCACCTGTCGCACCACCGCCACCCAACTGTTCTTGTCGAGCTGAAATGGATCTCCGCCTTCGGGGAGAGCGAGCAGCGCAGCAACTCTGGAACGAAGCTGCTCCCGCTGAGGATCGCTTAGGAGCTTGCGCGTACCCATCCGGGGCCAATCCGTGGGCCAGCCACCCCATGCCTTCCACCAAGCCCACTCTAGCGCGTTGCCAAGAGCCTGGACGAGATGGCCCGCGACGTACGCCAGTACGAGGAACAGGCCAAAGTCACCAACGGTGAGATCTTGACCCTGAAGGCGTTTCCCAAGTTCAGTAAAGAGGATACCAACGCCAAAAAGGGTGACCACGCCTGGTGCGATCACGCCGGTGAACTCGTAGAAATCAAACTGACGCATCGGACCTCCTCAGGATTCGGCTGCCGCCGTGATGACCGCGTTGCCGATGAGCACGCCGCCCTTCGCCTTCACGATCAGTTTCCCGAACGGATCCTGCACACGCAAGAGCCGGGGGTTTGGCGTGGCGCAGTCGTACACGACGTAGAGCCAGTAGCGGTCGCGCAGGTTGCACGCCTTGGCCCACTCGTTCTCCTTCATCTCAATGTCGCCGGTGCGGGCCCGTCCTTTGACCTCGATCGCGCGCTCGGCGCCGCCCTGCCGGCGCGCGAGCAGGTCGAACCCCGGCCAGTCGGGCAGCGAGGCGGCGCGGGCGCGTGCCGGCGTCGAGACGTCGCTCACGACCGCGACCTGTGCTTCCTCATACGCCCACGCGACCTTGACGGCGATCGCCTCCACCTCCTCGTCGAAGCGCTGCTTGTCCTCCGGGTCAACCGACGGGACAACGAGGGCGTGCGCGATGAACACGACACCGCCCGCCTCGATCCGCTGTGGCTCGTGGCGTAGCTCGGCGAGTGCCCGCTCCTTGCGCTTGCCGAGCTGGCGTTGCTGGTCGCGGATGCGCGTCAGCTCGGCCTGCGCGGCCGCGTTGCCGTTGCGCGCCTTCTCGCCGAGGCGCGCGCGCCGCAAGGCGAGGTCGGCGTCCTGGTAGTCGAAGCCGCGGCGGAGGAAGTCCTCCCGCTCGGAGAATCCGGCGAGGACCGCCGCGCGTTGCTGCTCGACGGCGGGCGCGAGCACCTGGTCCGCCGCGTAGTTGCTCGCTGCGGCCGCCAGGTCGCGACCGAGTGCGATCAGGCCCAGCGAGGAGGCCGGCGGGGCGCCACCCGGACGAAGGAGGCCGAGCGTCTCGACCGGGATCTCCTCGATCTCGCCACCCGTCGCTTGCTTAAGGCCCGCCATGCGCTGTTCGAGGATCTCGGCCCCGCCTTGCGCCGGCGCCGCTGGGTCGGGCGCCCGCTGGACGGTGATGCGAGCAAGGTGGAGAAGGTACGGCTGGGAGGCCGCCGGGTCGACGAAGATGGCGCCTCTCGTGGCCTGTGCGGTGAAGCGCTCGATGACCAGG
>JAKAHF010000550.1 GCA_021815245.1 Actinomycetes bacterium | reverse complement strand
CCCCGGGCGATGTCTGCGCGGCCGGCGCCGGCGTGCTGCCGCCGCATGCGGCGCTCGCCAGCAGCGCGGCGCCGGCCAAGGCGCCGAGCGCCACCATACGCATCCGATTGTGCAGGGACATCCTCGTTTCTCCTCCATGTGCCCCGGCGCGCTCGCCAGGTGTGAACCCTTCGTTCTTGCAGATCGCCCCAATCTTCCCGAACTCGCCTGCCGCTGGCAGGTGCCATTTGGACTATTGGCAGTGCCTAAACAACCCTCTCAAGCGGTGCCGCCTGACCCTTCCGGACAACACAATTGACCGCGAGGATGACCTGTATGAGGGTCCCGCAATGTGCGGCCCTCGCCGGAGGAGATCGCATGAGGAGGCACCAATGACGTTTCCCCGCATCCCGGCCATGGGGCTTCTCGCGCTGTCGGCGGTGCTGCTCGCCGCGGCCGCAAGCGCGGGTTGCAGCAGCGACAAGAAGGGCACCAGCCCGGCAGCCGGGGGCAGCACGGTCGACGCGATCGCGAAGGAGCGTGGGCTGACACCGGAAGACGTGAAGCATGCCGTGCAGCAGTTCGTGCCGCCCGGCAAGCGCGACGAGTACGTGATGTTCTCGTCGGGCGGGCAGTCAGGGCAGGTCTTCGTGTACGGCGTTCCTTCGATGCGGCTGCTGAAGTCGATCGCCGTCTTCACGCCGGAACCGTGGCAGGGCTACGGCTACGGAGCGGACGCCGGCGCCGCCGTGCTCAAAGGCGGCAACCCGGCGATCCCGGCCAATACGGACCTGACGTGGGGCGACACGCACCACCCGGCCCTGAGCGAAACCAATGGCGACTACGATGGTCGCTGGCTGTACATCAACGACCGGGCGAACGGCCGGATGGCCATGGTCGACCTGCGCGACTTCACCACGAAGCAGATCGTCGCCGTGCCGAACATCCAGACCTCCCACGGCGGCATGTTCGTGACGCCGAACTCCGAGTACGTGCACATCTCGTCGACGTTCCCGGAGCCGTGGCCGCCGGGTTCCTACGCGGACGTGAAGGAGTACCAGGCGAAGTACCGGTCCGCTTCAGCATGGCTGAAGGTCGACCCGGCGACGGGCAGGATCGACCTCTCCAAGAGCTTCGAGATCGAGCTGCCGCCGTACAACCAGGACCTTGCCGACGCGGGCAAGCTGGTGAGCGATGGCTGGGGATTCATCGGCTCGTTCAACAGCGAGATGGCGACCGGCGGCGACAGCGAAGGCGGCGTGCCACTCGAAGCCGGCGCCTCGAAGAACAATTTCGACTACCTGCACCTGATCAATTGGAAGAAGGCGGCGGAGGTCGTCAAGGCCGGGAAGGCGCCGATGCAGAACGGCGTCCCGGTGATCTCGATGAAGACGGCGGTCCAGGAAGGGCTGCTCTACTTGATCCCGGAGCCGAAGAGTCCACACGGGGCCGACGTCGACCCGTCCGGCCGCTACATCGTGGTGGGCGGCAAGCTCGACCCGCACGTGACGATCTTCGACTTCAACAAGATCCAGACGGCGATCCAGAACAAGGACTTCGAGAAGAGCGACCCCTTCGGCATCCCCGTACTGAAGTTCGATTCGGTGGTGGCGGGGCAGGTCGAGGTAGGCGCGGGCCCGCTGCACACCCAGTTCGACGGACAGGGCCACGGCTACACGAGCCTCTTCCTGGCGAGCGCGGTGGCGAAGTTCACGCTGGGCCCCGACGTCGTGAAGAACGGCGAAAAGCCGTTCACGCTCGTGCAGACGATCCCGGTGCACTACAACATCGGCCACCTTGCGGTGACCGAGGGTGACACCGCGCACCCGGACGCGAAGTACCTGGTGGCGCTGGACAAGTGGTCGATCGACCGCTTCCAGCCGGTCGGGCCGCTGCACCCGCAGAACCTGCAACTGATCGACCTCGGCGGCGGCAAGGGGCCGATGGATCTCGTCGCCGACATGCCCGTGGGCAACGGTGAGCCGCACTACGCGGAGATCATGAAGGCCAGCAAGCTCAAGCCGCTCGTCGTGTACCCGCCGGGCACGAACCCGGGGACGATGCAGCCGGACCCCAACGCGATCAAGTTCGGGCAAGAGCGCGTCGTGCGGACCGGCAGCAACGTCGAGATCTGGATGACGGCGCAGCGGAGCCACTTCACACCCGACATCCTGCGTGTGAAGCAGGGCGACCACGTCAAGATCCACATCACCAACATCGAGCAGACCGAGGACGCGACGCACGGCTTCGCCATTGCCGACTACAACATCCAGGCGAGCCTGGAGCCAGGATCGACGACGAACTTCGAGTTCACGGCGGACAAGTCGGGGTCGTACAACTTCTACTGCACGGAGTTCTGCTCCGCGCTGCACCTGGAGATGGCCGGCTGGCTCCTCGTCGAGCCCTCGGGCTCGGCCACGATCGGACAGTAGCATGGCTGCCCTCCCCTGCCACACCGCACGGCGCGGCAGGGGAGGGCACGTCCCGGACAACGAACACATCGCGCTATGAAAACATTGTTTCGAAGGCCGGAATGGACGTGGCTCGGGCCGGCGGTCATCGCGTGCGCGCTGCTGGCCGGGGCGCTCTTCGTCCCGCTGTGGAAGATGCAGCTCGTGGCGCCCCAGTACCCGAGGGGCCTCGTGATGTACGCCTACGGCTACAAGTTCGAGGGTGCCGGCCGCTCGACGTACAACGACGTGACCGAGATCAATGAGCTCAACCACTACATCGGCATGAAGAAGATCGGCACGGTCACGGAGATGAAGCTGTTCCTCCCGGGTGTGGCCGCGCTGATCGCCGGCACCGCCGCCATCTCGTTCGTCGCGTGGCGGCGGCGCTGGTTGCGGGCACTGGTCGCGCTCGGGTTCTGGGCGATGCCGCTGTTCTTCGTGGCTGACCTGCAGTACTGGCTGTACAACTACGGCCACACGATGGACCCGACGGCCGCGCTCAACGTCCGGCCGTTCACGCCGCGGG
>JAKAHF010000549.1 GCA_021815245.1 Actinomycetes bacterium | reverse complement strand
ATCGCAATGGTGGCGTGGATCGGCGCGCTGGCCGGCGGCGGGACGATCCCTTCCGCCTTCGGCACGGTGGAGTGGCATGCGCATGAGTTCCTGTGGGGCTATCTTGCGGCAGTGGTGGCGGGCTTCATGCTCACCGCCGTCCCGAACTGGACGGGGTGGCTCCCCATCGTCGGCCTGCCGCTGGCGGTGCTGTGGTGCAGCTGGGTGGCGGGGCTGCTGGCCGTGTTCTTTTCCGACGGGCTTCCTCCGCTGCTGACGGCCGCGCTCGACCTCGGCTTCCTCGTGCTGCTGATCTTCGTGCTGGGGCGCGAGATCGTGGCCGGACGCAACTGGCGCAACCTCAAGGTTCTGCTGATGGTGGGCCTGCTTCTTGCCGGGAATGCCGTTTATCATGCCGAGATGATGCGTGGCGGCGTGGCGCATGAGAGCCTGGGCCTGCGCATCGGGCTGGCCAGCGCCATGTTGCTGATCGCGGCCATTGGCGGCCGCATCATCCCCAGTTTCACGCGCAACTGGCTGGCGCGGCGCCGGCCCGGCGTGCTGCCCATGCCCTTTGACGGTGATGACAAGGTGGTCATCGCCGTCACGGCCCTAGCCCTTCTGCTGTGGCTCGTCATGCCGCATTCCGTGGCGACGGCCAGATGCTCCAGCCCGAATGGCTGCCTGCGTATCGTGGCCGCGGCCTGGGCCAGCTTTCTCGCGATCGAGCTGCCGGCGTCTATCGCTTTCAGGCTGCCGCCGCGGTCCTGGATGGTACAGATCTCGACCGGCTTGCCGGTAGTCGCGATGTCCTCCGCGAGCTCGATTGCCCTTAACCGCTCGCAACCCAGCCCGACCACCAGTACAGCCGCGACGTTGGGATGCTTGCCGAGGTTCTTGAGAATCCTCGCCGTGATTTCCAGGTCGAAGCCGATCTGGCTGCATCCCACCGAGTGCTCGACGGCCACGGCACCCTCTATCTGGGAGGCAATGCGCCTGGCGACGCCCGACGCGCAGAAGACCGACGGGATAACGGCCACGTGATTGCGCACGCCCACGCCCCCGTCGGGTCGCTCGTATCCCCAGAACTTCATCTTGCCTCGTCTCCCGGCTGCCGGTCACGGCCGCGACTGCTGACGAGGTTGTGCAGATGCACCCAGGCACCCTGTTCGATGTCGTCCGTGCTGTCGCCGATCACCTCGCCATACTTGAGCACACTCGTTCCCCGTGCGATCGGGTGCAAAGCGAACTTATGCCCGAGTGGGATCTTCTCCCTTAATTCGATATCACGAACCGTCTGGCCGACCCGTACCGCGCACTTCTGGCCTGGGACCAGATCGGCCAGGGCAACAGCAACGCTGTCTTTTGGGTCGAGGACTATAGCCTCATGTGCCATCGCACCACCCCACCGCAGAACCGAAATTTGTGAGTGAACTCATCATTAGATGATGATACTCACCGTGGGGCGAGAATACGCTTAGCCACGAGTAGTGTCAAGCATGGCGATCGCCCATCTTGTCTGACTTGCGCAGGTTTGGAGGGGACGGAGGATGATCCAGAGGCTGATGAGTGGGTAGCGCTACATGCGCATATACACGCGGGAGATTTCCTGGCCGGCCTCTCGGACCAGGCGGGCGAAGTCCTCGATCTTTTCGTCGGTCATCCGAAACTCCGCCGCAGAGACGGCTACCGCCGCGATGGCCCCATGGCCGGGTTTACGTACGGGTGCTGCCACCGTTAGAGATCCGACGATGCTGTCGCTACGGCTGACGGCGAAGCCTCGTTGGCGCGCGCCCTCCAATCTGGCCGCCCACTCCTCACGAGAGAGCACTGTGCCGTCCGCCAGCCGCAATTCGCCGTACTCGGCCAGAAGCTGGAGCAGTTCCTCCTCTGGGATCTCCGCGGACAAGATGTATCCCGCCGCCCCCAGCAGTAGAGGCCGGCGCTGTCCCACCTGAAAAACGTATCCGAGGGGATGGACGCTCGGGTGCCACATCACCACGATCCTGTCCGCCCCCTGCCTGACGTGCAGCGACACGGTCTCGTTGGTGAACTGCGCCAACTCATCCAGGATCGGTTGAGAGGCCCTGACGAGGCTGTCTCCGGCCAAATAGGCGCCTGCCAGGGTCACCACGGAGGGGCCCAGCCGGTAGAGGTGCCGGTCCTTCTGCACGAAGCCCGACTTCTCGTGCACCAGGAGGAGCCGCTGGACGGTCGCATACGGTAGCCCGACGGCACGCGCCAGCTCCGTGATGCTCATGGGACCCTCGGCCTTGGAGAGAGCCGTCAGGATCTCCATGGCACGCTCGACCGAGCGCACGGAGCTGATACCGCGGATTTCGTGTGCAGATTCTGACACTTGATCGGTCTCGGCAGCAGGCGAAGTTATGGCAGATGTCATGAGATGACGATAAATGGCGCTTCGGTCGTTGTCAAGGGCCGGACGAAAAACCCGCTCTGCAAACAGACGGCAGCGCAGAAAGTGCCACTTTGCCCCTGCCGAGTCTTTCCCGCGCGCCACTGCCCGGGCCATACTCAGTCGAAGGCCGGTGGCCAGGAGTCATGTAACTTGTTGCCTATGGTATTCTTCGCCCGTCGAGGTCGCACCGATGTGAAGCTAGCCGAAGGCATCGAAGCGCTGGAACTGACAAGCGACCTAGCGGGACGCCGCACGGCCATCACCCCATCCTGTTCACCGGTCCCGAGGGCGCGACGTTGGTCGATACGGGCATGCCGGGGCAACTCCCCGCGATCCTGGCCGCCATCGAAGCTGCGGGGGACATGGCTATGGCGCTGCTCCCGGTCCGCAAGCTGGCGAAGCTCGAGGTGAGGACGGTCCTCTGCTACCACGACGGACCATTCAGTCCCGGGGCAGGAGAGCGGTTGCGGGACATAGTCCGCGCGTAACCCGTTCCAGGCCGTTCCCGAAAGCGGGTTCGATGAGACTGTACATTCAAGTGAGGCGCGATGAAAACGTACGA
>JAKAHF010000548.1 GCA_021815245.1 Actinomycetes bacterium | reverse complement strand
CAAAGGCACAGATGCCACCCACTTCTCTCCCGATCTGAAGATCAAGCGCGCCCAGGTCGTGACCATGGTGGTGCGTGCCGCCGACAACCTCGCCCCGGGTGCGCTCGATGAGCCCGACGCCGCCTGGACGGCCGGCGTGCTCTCCTACGCCGACCCCGTGCACGGAGTCAACATCGAGAAGGCCGAGTTCAACGGTCTGCTGGCCGGTATCGTGGGCCCGGAGGGCTCGCTCTCGTCGTGGGACACGACCGGCAACGCGACCAGGGGCGAAGTGGCGCAGTTGCTTCACAATCTGCGTCTCGCCATGCTGCCGCCACTGCCCGAGGGCGCTCTGCTACAGGTCATCAAGTCAGACGGCTCGGCGGTGCAGTTCACGCTCGCCCAGCTTGGATCCATGTCGAAGGGCACTCTCGATATCGACGGCAAGACCGAGGAGGGGGTGCTTCTGAGCGCGGTGCTCGGCGCCGCCGGCGTGACCGACTACAGCAAGGTCATGCTCACAGGCTCCCGGGGTTCCATCACCGTCAACGTCATCGCCAAGGCCGATGTCAACGAATCGTGCATCCTCGACTTCACCAACCGGGACACGGTGAAGGTGGCGGCCCTCTCGATCGACAAGAGCCTGTGGGCCAAGGACATCTACCTCATAGAGGTGCTGTGACGTGCCGGGGCGACTGGTGCGGATAGCGGTCGGCATCGACGACACCGACAATCTCGAGAGCCGAGGCACCGGACATCGAGCCCGCCAGTTGGGGCTGCATCTGCAGCAGCTCGACCTCGCCCGGCTCCTCTCGGTGACCAGGCACCAGCTTCTGGTGTCGCCCGAGATCAGGTACACGTCGCACAACAGCTCGGCCTGCCTCGTCGTCGAGGCGGCCCCAGAAGGAGTCGAGGCCCTGAAACAGGCCTGCCGCATCTTCCTCGAAAACGAGAGCGCCTCGGGTTCAGACGCGGGACTCTGCGTGGCCCTTTGGAGCGAGCTGGAGCGTGTAGGTGAGGCCGTGGCCGAGTTCGGCCGGCGGGCAAAGACCGAGGTGCTGCAGCGGGAGGACGCGGAGGCGTTCGCCGCCAAGAATGATCTCTTTCTCGTGGGGCTGACCGGCGACCACGGTGGCGTCATCGGGTCGCTGGCGGGTGTCGGGCTCCGGTATGGCGGCAACGACGGCAGGTTCCTCTGGCTGCCCGGGCTGCGCGACTTGACCGGCGATAGTCACACCCCGGCGCAGCTCAAGAACGCCGCCGGCATCGACGATGTCGCGACTTTGGATGACATCAGACCTGAAGACGACGCGGTCATTCTGACCGGACAATGGGTACGTCCCGTAGTGAAAAACGGTCGAGCCGTGCTTCTGGTGGAAGGCCGGCCGACGGAGAGTGGAGGTGACGGTGAACCGCGCTGGCAGATTCTTCCAAAGGACAGCATCAAGCAGCTCTCTTCGTGAGCCCGGCATAGTAGCCGGCGGCGCGGGTGGTGGCGTGGCGGTAGTGCCACGGTCGACGGCTCGCGTGCTTGCGGAGGTCGCCCTTCTGATCGGCAGCGGCTTGCTCGTCACCGTCCTTCACCGGGCGCTACGCATGCCCCTCGGACTTCCCGGCCGGCACGGCATCGAGTGGATGGCCATTCTCCTCATCGTCCGCTGCGCGTCGACCCTGCCCGCGGCGGCCAGCATCTCCATGGTCGGCGCGGCCGGTCTCGCCATGGTGCCGATGTTCGCTCCCACCCATGATCCCTTCATCTGGATCGTGTATCTGGTGCCAGGGTTCATCGTCGACGCGCTGTGGCGGGTCCTGCCCAAGGCAAAGGCCCGCATCTGGGTCACGGCCCTGCTGTTGGTGCCGATCGCGATGTTCGCGCACATGACCAAGCCGATCATCCGCACGATCATCAGCCTCATAGCCGGTTGGCCGTTTGGTTCGTTCCGCTACGGGGTCGCCTATCCGATACTCACGCACGCGCTCTTCGGCCTGGCCGGCGGCGCTCTCGGCGTGGGGCTCTTCTACGGCTGCAAGGCCGCCAGAGAGAAGTTCGGCAAGGGCGGTTCGCGCTAGCCTCCCGGCGCCGCTAGAACACCTGAATCAGGTAGATGTCCTTCGCGTTTCTGTCTTCAAGACCGAAGACAGGTGAGGCGACCTTGACCGTGCCGTGGTTGGTGAAGTCGAGAATGAAGGTGCCGTCGACCTGATCGGCCGTGGCGGTGTTGACGAACACCGGTCCTCTGGCCCCGGTGATAATCACCTTGGTGAACGTCGTGACTCCGGCCGCGTGCAATACGTCGATGAGCAACGGGCCCTCTTGGATCTTGCCCTCGAGCGTCATGCGGGCGAGCGGCAACGCGGCCAGGTCGTCGAGCGTGAACGGAACCACCTTTCCCTGGGGAGTGATCACCTGAAGCTCGGCGCCCTCGGGCAGCGGCGGAATGGCCGCCGTTGTAGTGGTCGTCGGCAGGGTGGTGGTAGTGGCGGGTGCCGTCGAGGTCGTGGTGGCGGGACGCTTCGTCGTGGTGGTGCCGAGGGTCGAGCCGGTCGTCGCGCCCGTAGTGGCCGGCCCTGAAGTGACGGTGGTGGTCGACGAGTCGTCGGGAACTTCAGGGAGGGTCGCCGGCGTCGTTTCGGAGGTGGCGACCGCGACAGAGGTGGGCGACCCCGGTAGGGTCGTGGTGGTTTCGGGCAAGGTCGTGGCGGCGCCCGAGGTGGTGGTGGAACCACTTGGTGCCTCGTCGGAGCATCCGACGCACGCGACAAGCAGAACGGCAATGATAACCAGGGCGGCTGCCGCCATCCCTGAGTGATGGGGTCTCGGTTCACTGATCGACATTCGTGTCAACACATCGGACTCCAATCGATACCGCTCTCTGATGGAGCGACCAACGATCATTGTAGCCCGAGCTTTCATGCAGGAGACCGTCCTGCGGCGGACGAAATAGTGCAAGATGTGCCAACAACACATGGGGGCAGCCTCATGC
>JAKAHF010000547.1 GCA_021815245.1 Actinomycetes bacterium | reverse complement strand
ATGCTTAGACTCCGTGTTCGATCGCGAAACCGATCAGCACCAAGAGTAGCAGGCCGCGGCGCGGCTACGGCCGCCCGTTCGACCTCGACTTGGTCGCTGCCACAACAACAGTGGTCGATCAAGTGCCCTCCCTGCACGTCGTTGGCTGCGTAGATGTCGGTCGTGTCGATGTGCACGAAAGATCTTCGACCCCAAGGTCTCTAGAGGGACTCCGCATGCACGTCGAGGCCCAGGGCGACGCCGGACCACACACGTCGCTCCTCCAACAAATCCGCTGCAGTTGCGCCCATTTGCCCCTTCCGAGGGTCTGACTTCCCGAATTCTGTTCAGTTAGACTGTCTAGAGGTATCACGGGGTGTCACTGCGAGTCAAGAGCAGACTTGTAATACAGGTCTCTGTCGCGAGAGATATCCTTTGTATAGCTAGGTTGGGCAACAGGGAGGTAGGACATGGCGAGGGTACCCGCGGAGAAGTCGCTTCGACCCGAGCAGATCGCGAATAGAGTGCGGTTCGCCCGCAGGTTGATGCGGTTCACACACGTCCTGACGGGAGCCTCCCGCAGGATCGATGGGGACGAGCGTGTGCTCGAGACCGGCGCCGGACCGGTGCGGGTGCTCGCCTACGGTCTCGATGATCCCCGCACGCTTCCGTTGTTCGTCAACATCCACGGCGGAGGGTTCGTGTTGGGAGGTCCCGAGATGGACGATCCCTTCATGTCTCGAGTCGCCGAGCGGGCGGCGGTGAAGATCATCAGCATCGACTACGGCCTCGCCCCCGAGTCGCCGTTCCCCGTGGCACTCGAGCAATGCTACGCCGTGGTCGAGTATGCGAAGGACCATGCGGCGGAGTTCGGCATCGACGAGCGGCGGATCGCGGTGGGCGGCCACCGCGCGGGCGGCAACCTCAGCGCGGGCATCTGCCTGCTCGATGCCGAACGGCAGTCGCTGGGTCTGCGGGCGCTCATACTCGACTACCCTCCCCTCGACCTGCATACCGACCCCTACCTGAAGCCGCGACCCCGCAAGGCGATCCCCCCCAAGATGGCCCGCATGTTCGACGCGGCCTACTGCGGCGATCGCGCAGCCGCCAAGAATCCGCTCATCTCGCCCGTCTACGCCGACGTCGAGGCACTCCGCACCTTCCCGCCGGCACTGATGATCTCGGCCTCCGAAGACTCGCTCGCTCCCGAGGAGGCGACGTTCAAGGATCAGCTGCTCGCGGCAGGAGTGCCGGTCACATACAAGCTGTTCGAAGGGGCCGCCCACGGCTTCACCCTGAAGAAGGGTGCGGCCTGCGATGAGGCCTGGGAGATGATGATCGTCCACCTGAAGCGCCACCTGGCCTGACGCCGCAACGCTACCCCGCTTCTGCCCCTGTGTGAGGCGTCGCGCTCGACGCGCCGTCTCCGGCGCCGCCCGTGCCGGGAACCGCATATGCACTCAGGAGGCGCTGGAAGTTGCGTCTGGACGCTCCACCGTCGGTGACGGGCGTGCAATTCGAGAGCAGGGCCAGATCTTCCGCCCAGGCGAACATGAGGATCGCCCAGGCCAGATCGCCGGCTTCGACGTCGGTGCGGATGCTGCCCTCACGTTGCCCCTCTTCAACGATCGGCAGGAGCAGATCGAACGATGCCAACACCCCCCGGGGCGTACTCGGCTCCAGCCGTGCCCGCTCGGAGACGCCGACGATCGCGAACATAGGCCTGACGAACGACTCGAGTGAGCGCTCCGCCCAGGTCGTGTGGCTTTCGTTGATGCGATCGAGCCGCTCGAGGGCATTGGCGCCCTCCGGAGCGATGATCCAGTCGTGGGCCTGCTCACCCAATATGTCACTGGCGGCAAGCAGCACGTCCTCGCGGTTGTGGAAGTGCTGGTAGAGAGCACTGTTGGAGATGCCGACGGCCTTGGCTATGCGTTCGACGGAGGCGCCGTAGTAACCGTGCTTCGCCATGATGCGAAGCGCTGCCTCGGCGATCTCGCGCCGCCGCACGGCCTTCGTCTTGCGCACGCGTTTCTTGGTGGGAACGTTCAACACATCACCTCACGCGCCTGAGAGAGTCCAGGGGAAACCCGGCTCGTTAACGAACGGCGTTCACAATAGTACCAGTTGAGAAGCAACGTCAGATCGCGCTTCATCGACGGCTACACATACGCGGCCGCCCTGAAGGCCGATCTGACGGCAGGAGCGATGCAGCCCACCTCTACGGCATCACCGACCACGAAGACCTCGGTCTCGGGGGCGCTGCGCCGCAGGGCGTCGGCCACCTCAAGCCGCGACGCCATGCCGACGGCCAGCAGCACGGTGTCGGCCGGCAACTCGACAAGCTGTGAGGTGGCGGTGTCGCGACATATCACCGTCGAGTCGGTGACCTCCTCGAGTCTGCAGTTCAGGCGCACCGGTATGGCGAGTTCGTCGACCCACCGCAGCAGGTCCATGGCGGCGGCGCCGGCCGATGCCCGCAGGTTGTCAAGACCTGGGGCCATTTCGATCACCGTCACGTCTTTGCCGGCCCGTTTCAGCGCGACTGCCGACTCGATGCCGACCGAGCCCGCGCCGACGATGACCGTCTTTTCACCCGGCACGACCGCGCCGCTATCGGCGTCGGGCGCCCAGTGCACGTGCGCTTTGTCGATGCCCGGCACCTTCGGCACGATGGGCTTCGAACCGACGGCGATGATGAGCGCGTCGTAGGCTTCTTTGTCGAGCAGCTCCCTGGTCGCGGCGGTGCTCAGCAACACCCGCGCCGGTGCCTTGCCCGCCTGCACCACGAGGTAGTTCAAGTAGTCGCGCACGTCCTGCTTGAAGTCGAGCGCCGAAGCGGGCACCACGTTGCCGCCCAGATGGTCGCTCGCTTCGTAGAGGGTCACGTCGTGCCCCCGGTCGCACAGAGTGAGCAGCGCCTGGATGCCGGCGGGTCCCCCACCGATCACGGCGACCCGCTTCTTGACCTCGGCCTTCTTGACC
>JAKAHF010000011.1 GCA_021815245.1 Actinomycetes bacterium | reverse complement strand
GCCTTGGCCTCCGTGTCGGCCGCGAAGAAGACGGCGTCGCCCGGCCCCACCTTGGCGTCCGAGCAGATGCGGGCCAGGACCTTGCACGACCATGTGGCGGGCGGGTTCTTCCGCTAAACGGTGGACCCGGGCTGGGAGGAGCCGCATTTCGAGAAGATGCTGTATGACAACGCGCAGCTGGCGAGGTGTTACCTGCACGCCTGGCAGCTCCTGCGTGAACCTCGCTATCGCGCCGTAGCCGAAGAGACCCTCCACTATCTTCTCCGTGACATGCGGCATGCCGAAGGCGGCTTCTTCAGCGCCGAGGACGCCGATAGCGAAGGAGAAGAAGGCAAGTTCTACACCTGGACGCGACCACAGATCGATGCGGCCCTCCCCTCAGACTCCGCGTCAGTCGCCGCGCAGTTCTACGGCGTGACCGAACAGGGCAACTTCGAGGACACGAACATCCTGCACCGCTCGGACCCTGCCTGCACCCCGCCGTCCGATGACGTACGAACCGCCCTGCTCGCCGCCCGCGAACTGCGGACTCGACCGGGGCGCGACGACAAAGTGCTTGCCGGCTGGAACGGTCTGACACTCGCCGCATTGGCGGAGGCCGGCCGGGAGCCGGGGGGCGAGCGCTTCGCGGACGCGGCCGTGAGCTCGGGCCGGTTCATCCTCACCGAGTTGGCCGTCGACCCACACCGACTGCACCACTCGTGGAAGGACGGCAAGGCTCAGGGGCTGGGCTTTCTCGAAGACTATGCCTGCGTCATCGAGGGGCTTCTGGCTCTCTATGCGACCACATTCGCGGAGGAGTGGTTTGACGCCGCCCGGCGATTCGCCGAATCCATGCTCCAGCACTTTGCCCGCCCCAACGGGGGCTTCTTCGACACGAGCGACGAGCACGAGAGCCTCATCGTGCGACCTCGGTCGCTACAGGACAGCCCCACTCCGAGCGGCAATGCCATGGCCGCAACCGTGTTGCTGAAGCTCGCCGCCTACACCGGTGATACCCGCTATGCGGATGCCGCCGCGGGCGCGCTCGAAGCGGCTTCGGGACTGGTCGCGCGCGCCCCGGTCATGTGTGGGCAGTGGCTCTGGGCGATGCTGCTGGCCGAGAAGGGCGCGACCGAAGTCGCCATTGTCGGGGACCTGGCCACCGCCGCCGCTGAGGACTTTCTTCAGGTGCTACGCTCGAGCTTCAGACCTCACATCATCGTCGCGGCCCGCCCGGCGGGCCGCTCGGGTTCCGTCCCCCTGCTCGAAGGCAAGGAACTCGGTCCGGAGGAACCGGCAGCCGCGTGGGTGTGCCGCCGGTCGACCTGCTCGGCGCCGACGAGCCACCCAAAGGCGCTCAAGGCCCTGCTCGACGATCGCTGACCTGTTGGTCAAATAGAAAGGGCGCCGGTCACCCGGCGCCCGAAGTCTGCTTCATTTCAGGGCGTGTCGTCGCGCCTCACTGAGTTCCTACCAGCGGGAGCCCCCGGAGCGTCCGCCACCGTAGCCGCCGCCGCCACCACCGTAGCCGCCACCGCCGCCACCGCCGCCATAGCCGCCGCCACCGCCGCCATAGCCACCACGACCGCCGCCGCCACCGAAACCGCCGGGACGGCGCGGTTCCTGCTCGCGAGCGTTGTCGACGTTGATGGTCCGACCGTCGAGGTCGGCGCCGTTGAGAGCGGCCTTCGCAGCATCGGCTTCTTCAGGAGTGCTCATCTCGACGAAGGCAAAGCCCTTCGGACGGCCGGTCTGTCGGTCGGTGATTATGTTCACCGCCACGATCTCGCCGTGTTCGCCGAACGCCTTCTCGAGGGTTTCTTTGGTGGTACCGTAGGATAGGTTGCCGACATACAGTCTTGCGGTGCTCATCAATCTCCTCCACAGACCCCAACATTACAGAACCGCATGCGGTCGGATGCACCTGCGGACGAACGAGTTGATGAGCACTCTGCACGTCGCGGTAAGAGCTTCCTATCGATGCTATACCATCATACAACACAGAAGTCGTCTATGGGTATCCATTCGAATAGCGTATGAAAGAAAGGTGACCCCGTTTGATTGACCCGAAAGGACTTCCCGAAGGGCTCGAATGCTTCTCGCGGATAATCTCGCTCATCGGAAAGCGCAAACCCGCCTTCTTCCTGGATTTTGACGGCACCTTGGCACCAATCGTCTCTACCCCCGATTCGGCGGCGATTCCTGGGCCCACGCGCGATCTGATACGCAGACTGTCGTCGGCCTACACGGTATGCATTGCCTCCGGACGAGGTCTCGCCGATGTGCAGTCACGGGTCGGCGTGCCGGCTGCATACTACGCGGCCGATCACGGCCATCACATCGCCGGGCCCGAAGGCAGCGGCGTCAACCTGGAGATCGCGCCACACGACAGCCGCGAACTCGAGATGGCCTCATACGAATTGGGGCACCGGCTTCGTTCGATTCAGGGGGTGATAGTCGAGACCAAGGGTGTCTCGCTGTCGGTACACTACAGGCAGGTGGCTCCCGCCGAGCGCGACGAGGTGATACGCGTCGTGAACGAGTTGGCGGCCCGATCGCCCGATCTGAACACCGTTCCGGGCAAGATGGTGCTCGACTTGGTGCCGGCGCTCGCCTGGGACAAGGGCAAAGCCATGATATGGCTGCTCAAACGCCTCGGCGGAAGGCGATCGACCGTGTGTCCGGTGTGTATCGGTGACGACCGCACCGACGAGAACATGTTCAGTGCCGCGAAGCACTGGGGTGTCGGGCTGATAGTGGGTGAGCCTCTCTGGGAGACACTGGCCGACTATCGGCTCCACGGCGTCGACCAGGTAGCGGCCTTTCTGGGCCGGTTTCTGGGCGCAGTCAGTTTTTCGTCAGGTCGGGCAGGGTAGACTTCTGACGGCTGCAGTAAAATGAAGTTACGGCCACCGGGCCAAAAACGATGAGGAGGTGGCGGAATGCTCGAGTTCGCCATCAAGGATTGTGCGCTGTCGATGATCGCCACGGGACGCAGGGCGCAGACATTGAGAGAACTGCGCAACGTGATACGCGACGTCCATCCGGGCTGTATCTACCACCATTTCTGGGGGACGCTACTGAGGCCGCAACCAACGGAGCGCGAGTTCAACAACGATTTCGCGACCTGGTGCCACAGCAGCCTGCACGATACGCCCGCGGCCGAGCGACTGGCGGTGATCGATCCGGCGTCGTTCTCCGACATCGAGCAACTCCGCCAAGAGCTGATCGAGGTCATCGACGAGCGGCTCGACGAGACCGAGTTGATGCTGTTCACGCAGGCCGATCAGCAGTTCCATTTCGCCCGCTCGATCATCGTGGTCTTCGACACACACCGGGTACTCCGGCATCCGGACGAGCTGCTGGAGGTCCTGCCGAACCTCTCGGTCGGTAGCATCTTCTACCACTTCATCGACGCCCGGCGGCGGGAACCGGTGGGCAAAGACGACTTCTCCGCCTGGCTCGGCGG
The DNA here is from genome assembly GCA_021815245.1 of Actinomycetes bacterium. Next base: position 8,963 of record JAKAHF010000011.1, on the reverse strand, counting down.
GGTCGAGTCGGAGTACGCGCAACTAGTCGGTGCGATCGCCAACATCGAGCCCTACTTCGAGACGCTCTTCGCCATTCGCGATAGGCTCACCAATGTGGTGTCGTCCTATCTCGGCGCCAAGACCGGTACCGGCGACGCCGTATCGGCGATGGGAGGCACGCCATGAGCGGCGAGCGTTGGGACGAGACGCTCCTTGCCCGCTATGCGGAGTTTGCCGGCACGGATGCGATCGAACAGTTGGTACAGGTCTCCCGGGGCTTCCAGGGACTGAGGGTCGTACACGTCAACTCCACCCGCCAAGGCGGCGGAGTGGCTGAGATCCTCGAATCCATGGTGCCCCTCATGCGCGCCGTCGGCATCGACGCCACCTGGGAAGTCATCGAGGGCAACGAGGACTTCTTCAACTGCACCAAGTCATTTCACAATGCGCTGCAAGGCAAAGCCCTGCAGATCGCCCCGAACCTGCTGCGCGCCTACCGAGACGTCAACGCGCAGAATGCGGAGATCCTTCGCCCCACACTCGAGGAGGCCGACATCGTGGTAGTCCACGATCCGCAGCCTGCCCCGCTGCTCGGTATGTGCCCGGGCCGCAAAGGTAAGTGGATCTGGCGCTGCCACATCGATCTCAGCCACCCCTACCGACCGGTCTGGAAACATATCCGCCAGTTCGTACTGGGCTACGACGCAAGCATCTTCTCCCTCGATGCCTTCGCTCAGCCGATGCCTCACACCGTCTTTCTCATTCCGCCGAGCATCGACCCTTTGAGCGAGAAGAACCTCCCCCTCGATGAGGAGACCGTCGGCTCGGTGCTGAAGGAGTTCGGCATCGACCGCTCAAGACCGGTCGTCGTGCAGATCTCGCGCTTCGACCGTTTCAAGGACCCGGTCGGCGTCATCGCGGCCTACCGCCTTGCCAAAGACTTCGTGCCGGGACTCCAGCTGGTGCTGGCCGGAGGCACGGCGGCCGACGACCCCGAGGGAGCCGTTGTGCTCAAAGAGGTACAGGAGGCGGCTGAGGGCGACTCCGACATACACGTGCTATCCACCGGCCACTACAGCGACCGAACCATCAACGCGCTCCAGACGGGGGCCGACATCGTTCTGCAGAAGTCCCTGCGGGAGGGATTCGGCCTCACGGTCACCGAGGCGATGTGGAAGGGCAAGCCGGTCATCGGCGGCAACACCGGCGGCATCCGCCTCCAGGTGATGAATCACCGCACGGGCTTCCTGGTGGACACACCTGAAGGCGCGGCGTTGCGTATGCGCTACCTGCTCTCCGAGCGCAGCCGCATGGCGCAGATAGGTCAGTCGGCGCGCGAGTTGGTGCGGCAGAACTTCCTTGTGACTCGGCACGTGCGCGAGTATCTCACGCTCATGGTCGCGCTCGCGCACGGCCTCGAGGATCGCATCGAGCTGCGCTAGTGCATAGCTCGCTATCCCGGCAGTCGGCCCAGGAGGATCGATGACCCCCGAATCGGCCAAGAGGCTCATAGTGGTCTCGAACAGACTCCCCTACGTGCTCGAGAATCACGGTCGTGACGCCTGGACTCTCAAACCCGGTTCCGGTGGACTCGTTTCGGCCCTCATGCCCGTACTCCGCGACCGTGGCGGGGTGTGGATCGGTTGGTCGGGCATCTCCGATGCGATCCCCGGCATGACCGAGATCTTCAAGGGCGCCTCCCGCGAAGCCGGCTACCTGCTCAAACCCGTCGATCTCAGCGCCGAAGAGGTCGAAAACTACTACCACGGCTATTCCAACGAGTCGGTCTGGCCGCTCTTTCACGACCTTCAGTCGCGCTGCAATTTCGAGCCCGACTACTGGCGCGCATACGTCAAGGTCAACCGCAAGTTCGCCGAGGCCATAGCTGAGGAATCCGACGAAGACGACTTCATCTGGATACACGACTACCAGTTGATGGACGTCGCCCACCACATGCGCGAGAGCGGCAGCAAAGCCGACCTCGCCTTCTTCCTGCACATTCCGTTTCCGGCGCCCGACATCTTCATGAAGCTGCCCGAGCGGCAGGCCATCTTGACCTCTCTGCTCGCCCACGACCTGGTAGGCTTCCAGACGCAACGCGACCGGCGCAACTTCATCCAGTGCGTGAGAGTGCTGCTCAAGAACGCCCAGGTTAGGCAAGAAGGCCACCTGCACGTCGTGCGCGCGGGCGAGCGCGAGATCAGAGCAGGGAGCTTTCCCATCGGCATCGATGCCAACGCGATGACCAATCGGGCGAACGCGGCCGATGTCCTGGAGCAGATAGAGGCAATACGCACCCGCTTCACCGACCGGCAGATCGTGCTGGGTGTCGACCGGCTCGATTACACCAAAGGAATCCCCGAACGACTCCGCGCTTTTGCCGACCTGCTCGAGCGATTTCCCGAGGTACGCACACGCATCCACCTCTTCCAGGTGGTCGTGCCGAGTCGCGTGGGCATCACCGAGTACGATGACCTCAAGATGGAGATCGAGCAACTGGTCGGACAGATCAACGGCCGCTACTCCCAGCTCGGTTGGGTGCCCATCCACTACTTCTTCCGCAGCCTGAGCAACACCGAACTGGTGGCTTTCTACCGGGCGGCAAGCATAGCCCTGATAACTCCGCTCAAGGACGGCATGAACCTGGTCGCAAAGGAGTTCTGCGCCGCCAGCCTCGAAGAAGACTCCGTGCTCATTCTCAGTCAGTTCGCAGGCGCCGCCGGTCAACTCGGCCAAGCCGCCCTGGTGGTCAATCCCTACGACGTCGAGCAGACGGCCGACGCGATCTTCAACGCGTATCGGATGCTGCCCAGCGAACGCCGCTACCGCATGCGGCGTCTCAGACGAAACGTGAGCGCGCAAAATGTCTTCTGGTGGGTAGATTCGTTCATGCGTGCGGCGATAGACCGGGAGCTTCGTGATTTCCCCGTGCTCGAGGACTACATTCCCGAGCACTATGAGACCAACCCGGGATTTAGCCCCGGCTGAGCCGCGGCCGATACGCAAAGCCCCATCGTCGGAGCGCGCCCGTGGCGTGATGCCACATCCCGCGCGACCCGATGACGAAGCGTCAGTTCTGCAGCTTGCGGCCACCGGCGAGGCCGATGGCCGGAACCGCTATGCTCCTCCCTGCTCGTCGAGGGCGTGGAGAATATCCTCCAACTCCTTGACCTTGCCACTCAAGGCAGAGAGTTCGGCGGTCAAGCGCTCCGCGGCTTGCGCTACTTTCGCCCCCGCGGTCTCGCTCAACTCGTCCTCCTGGATGAGGTCTTCGATCTCGTCGAGATAGAAGAAGGCTTCGTCCAGTTTGAGTTTGGCTTTGTCCAAATTTCCGATTATCCGTTCCAATCCATCCCCCTTGGGTCTGTGGTCGGAAGCATGTCGTATATTACACACACCCGCCATGCGACGGGGAGGGGTCGCCCTCCGGCAAAAGGAGCCACGATGTCCATTCCGCTCTCGACCACGTTCAAGGTGAGCGTCTCCGACGAGGTGGCCGTGACCGCCAAGATGGATGCTCCGGCAAATGCCGCGAAGGGAGACCCGATCCTCCTGCTGGCGCACGGGGCGAACAATGATCTTGATTTTCCCCTGCTTGCCTACCTGGGCCTTCATCTCGCGCACCTCGCGGCGGTATCGACGGTGAGGTTCAACTTCCCGTATGTGGAGCGCGGCTCGACCTCTCCCGACGCGCGCCCGGTGCTGGAGCGCACGTTCACCAAGGTCTACGAGCATGTGGTGCGGCACATCGCGGGGCCCGGCGCGCCCCTGTTCATCGGCGGCAAGTCGCTCGGGGGCAGGGCTGCCGCAGAACTGGTCTCGCGCAACGCTGAGAACTCGGGCCTCGCGGCGGCGGGCCTCATTGTGCTCGGCTATCCGCTCCATCGTCCAGGACACAAAGAGCAGCTCTTCCTCGACCCGTTGCGACACGTCGACGTGCCGAGCCTGTTCTGCATCGGCAGTCGCGACACTCTGTGTGACCCGGCGCTCCTCGCTCCCGTGCTCGAAGGCTTGGTCGTGCCCGGCGCCCTGTACGTCGTGCAGGGCGGTGACCACTCGCTGCATCTTCCCCAATCGGGCGGCCGCCGTCCGGACGACAGCTATGCGCCGGTGACCCAGACGATAGCGGCCTTCATACAGAGGACCTTGAGCAAAGCGCCGGCCGCCGCTGTGTCCGATTGATCCCCCGCGAGCGAGCTCGAGTCTCTGACCGAATCTACGGCCCGGGCGGCGCGGGCTCGACTTGATACTCCGGGGTCTTTTCGGACCCCATGCGGGCGATGGTGCACCCCCCGAAGATCAGGATGAAGCCGATGATGGTGCGCCACGCGAGCTTGTCATAGCCCCAGATGATGGACACTACGAGGGCGAACACCGCCTCCAGGCTCATCAATACCCCAGCAAGAGTGGGCGGCGTATATCGCTGGCCGAGCGCCATGAGCACGTAGGCGACGATCCCCCCCATGATGCCGGTCCACATCACAGCCGCCGTGGCCTCCCACCCTGGGTAGAGGGCCGGTTGCTCGAAGGCGAAGGTCGCGATGAGGGCCAGCACCGCGCACACGCTGAGCTGCAACTGCACCAGCGCGATCGCGCTCATCCGCGATGACATGTGAGCGACCGCAAGAATATGAAGCGACCAGAAGACCGTTGCCAGCAGGGTGAGCACCTCGCCCAAACCAAAGCCCATCTGGCCATAGAGCGACAGCAGAGCCAGCCCGCCGATCACGACGAGAAGTCCGAGCCAGACCAGCCACGAGGGCCACTTGCCGGTGGCGACCCCGAGGATCAGCGGCACCATGAGCACGTAGAGGTTCGTGAGGAATCCCGAGACACCCGGCGACACCCATTGCAAACCCACGGTCTGAAGCACGAAACCGAGAAACAGCAGCAGACCCACGCCGCAGCCCAGAAGCCATCCGCGCCGATCTATCCGCCGCAAGCGGGTGAAGCTGAACGGCAGAAGGAGAACCGCTCCCACTCCGAACCGCAACCCGAGGTAGTACATGGGAGTCATGTGGCCAAGAGCCAGTTTCACCAGTACGAAGTTCGCGCCCCAGATGACTCCGGCCAGCGCCAGACCCATTTCAGAGAACAGGCGTAGCCGCCCGCTGCCCGCGGGCGCCAATCTGCGAAACAGCGTGCGCAGCCCTGAGGGCCCGTTCGCCGGCCCGCCCAAAGGCTCGACATTCGGGGCGATGGGAAGCTCCAGTCCGACGCGGCGACGGCCGCCGCAGAACAATGTTGTCCTAAAAAAGTAGCATAGCCAACTCCGTTGGGGGAGGAGTCGGCTATGCTGCGGGAAAGCTGCTCAGCTCTGCCACGATCCGGGAGGGGGGGTTCCCTAAGACCGTGTTGATTCAGTGCTCAGCCAGATGCAGTGTAGCCCCCCTAGGTCCATAATTCAAATATATTGTCTCTATGGCTTCCATAAGCTAGTCTTATACTAGCCCATGGAACTGGACCAACTCAGGCACTTCGTCATGATTGCCGAGACGCTGAGTTTCACGGCCGCCGCAGAAGTGTTGCACATTTCGCAGCCCGCGCTCAGCTATCAGATGAGGAATCTCGAAAGAGAGCTCGGCACGAAGCTGTTCGACCGCCGCGGCCGCCACATCCAACTCACCGCCGACGGTCACCTCTTCCTTCCCTTGGCGCAAGGGGTGCTCTACCGGGCGAACGAGGCCATGCGCCTCCTCCGGGAGCACATGGGCGCCGAGGAGGGTCAGGTACGAATCGGCTGCAATCCCTCGGTCGCCGCGTACATCGTGCCGGGCATGCTCGCCGAATTTCGCAAGGGCTATCCCAACGTGCGCGTGCAGACGGTCGAAGGCGGTGACATGGAGTTGCAGCGCATGGTGCATAACGGCACCATCGATTTCGCCGTTGTCACGGCATTCCAATCGCCGCAGATACTCGAGGTCACACCGCTGGGCACAGAGTACATGCGCATAGTCACCTCGATGCGCCACCGATTCGCCAGCCGTCTCTCGCTCGAGCTCCGCGAGTTGACCGGCGAGGACTTCGTTCTCACCGACCCGTCGTACAACATCACCGGGCAGATCCGCGACGCATGCCGCAAGGCGGGTTTCGAGCCGAGGGTACTCTACGAGGCCAGCTCCCTCGAAGCGGTCAAGAACTTCGTGCGTCAAGGTCTCGGTCTCTCGGTGCTGCCGGCGATCGCCCTCGAGGGCTTGGGCAGGCACGGCCTGGCTGTTATTGCGGTCGAAGGCGGCCTCACCCGCGACCTCAGCCTCATCATGGCGAGAGAGCACTCTGTGACCAGGGCGACCCAGGTACTGATAGCCCAGGTCAAGCGCTCGGTGATGCAGCACATGAGCCTCTTGCCCGGCGACTTGGCCGGAGCGCCCCGCTACACCTGAGCATCGGTCGCCTTGGCCGGCCGATGGCCCCCTCATATGCACGTGGGGTCCGCGGCGACGCCGCGGACCCCACGCAGACAGGTCTTCTTCTGACTCCGCCTACTCGAGCTTGCCGCTCTTGCCCAGCCAAGGCATCATGGCGCGAAGCTCACGGCCGACGATCTCGATCTCGTGCTCGGACTCTTCGCGCTTGATCGCGTTGTAGACGGGGCGCCCGGCCATGTTCTCGAGGATCCACTCGCGGGCGAACTCGCCGGTCTGGATCTCCTCGAGAATGAGGGCCATCTCCTGGCGCACTTCATCGGTGATGATGCGCTTGCCCCGGGTCATGTCGCCATACTCGGCGGTGTCGGAGATCGAGTAGCGCATGCCGCTGATGCCGTGCTCATGGATGAGATCGACAATGAGCTTCAGTTCATGCAGGCACTCGAAGTAAGCGACTTCGGGTTGGTATCCAGCCTCGACCAGAGTCTCGAATCCTGCTCGCACAAGCTCGCTACAGCCGCCGCATAGCACGGCCTGCTCGCCGAACAGGTCGGTCTCGGTCTCTTCTTTGAACGTGGTTTCGATGACTCCAGCGCGGAGAGCACCGAGACCCTTGGCATAGGCCAAGGCACGATCGCGGGCGCGACCGGTAGCGTCCTGGTAGACGGCGATCAGCGAGGGCACGCCCCCACCCTCGGTGTAGACCCGGCGCACCAGATGCCCTGGCCCCTTGGGCGCGACCATGGTGACATCGACGCCGGCCGGCGGGATGATCTGGTTGAAGTGGATGTTGAATCCGTGGGCGAACATGAGCATGTCGCCGTCTTTGAGGTTGTCGCGGACGGCCGTCTCGTACACGACCTTCTGAGTCTGGTCGGGGACGACCATCATGATGACGTCGGCCACAGCCGCGGCGGCGGCGGCGGTTAGCACTTCGAAGCCGGCGGCGACGGCACGGTCCCAGGCAGCACTGCCGGGCGCTTCTGCCACGACGACCTTCACACCGCTATCCCTCAGGTTCTGAGAGTGCGCATGCCCTTGGCTGCCGAAGCCGATGATGGCTACGGTCTGGCCGTCGAGAAGGCTGAGGTCTCCATCCTTGTCGTACAGCATCTTTGCCAGCTACCTCCTATATCGGTGCGTTATGTGGCTTTCTTGCCGCGGCTCATGGCGATACGCCCCGTGCGCATCAGCTCGACCACTCCAAATGGAGCCAACAGCTCCATGAGCGCGCTGACCTTCTCGCGTGTGCCGGTCATCTCGATGATCAGCACCTCGGCGCTCACGTCGATGATCTTCGCTCTGAAGATCTCCACGATCTGCATTATCTCCGAACGCGAACTCGCGTCGGCCTTGACCTTGATCAAGAGTAGCTCGCGCTCCACGCTGGCACCCGGGTCGAGATCGGTGATCTTCAACACGTTTATGAGTTTGTGGAGCTGTTTGGTCACCTGGTCGACATTGCTGTCCTGCTCGTCGACGGTTATGGTCATGCGCGACACGGCGTGACTCTCTGTCTCGGCGACGGCGAGACTGTCGATGTTGAATCCGCGGCGGGCGAACAGTCCCGCCACGCGCGTAAGCACGCCCGGTTTGTTCTCGACGAGCACTGAGAGGGTGTGTTTCATGGCTCTCGCTCCATCATGTCATGCACGCTGCCACCCGCGGGGATCATGGGGAAGACGTTCGCCTCTCGCTTCACGCGGATATCGATAACCGCGGGGCGGTCGCTGGCGAACGCGGTCCGCAGGACTTCCTCCAACTCGTCGGGCCTGCTCGCGCGGTAACCCTCCGCCCCATACGCTTCGGCCAGCTTGACGAAATCGGGTTGGCAGTCGATGCACGTGTGGCTATATCGCTTGTTCCAGAACAACTCCTGCCATTGCCGCACCATGCCCAAGAACTGGTTGTTGATGATGCAGACCTTGACCGGCAGACCGAACTGGACGGCGGTGGCCAGCTCCTGCAGCGTCATCTGGAACGAGCCGTCGCCGGCGATGTCGATGACGAGTGAATCGGGTCGGGCCACTTGAGCGCCTATCGACGCCGGAAAGCCGAAGCCCATGGTGCCAAGGCCGCCGGAGGTGATGAACTGGCGCGGGCTGCGGCACAGATAATGCTGGGCCGCCCACATCTGATGCTGTCCGACCTCGGTGCAGGCGATGGCGTCGCCACCGGTCACATCCCAGATCTTGGCGATCGCGGCCTCGGGCATGATCTCGCCGTCATCCGACTGCCGTATGACGAGCGGGTGGTTGCGTTTCCACGCCTCGACCTGCTCCATCCAGGGGAGGTGCCGGTCGGGCGACAGATCGAGGTGCTTGAGTTCGGTGAGAAGCAAGGCCAGCACCTTCTTGGCGTCACCCACGATGGGCACGTCGACGGCGACGTTCTTGGCGATCTCGGCTGGGTCTTGGTCGATGTGGACGAAGCGGGCCTCGGGCGCGAACGTAGCCAGGTTGCCGGTGACACGGTCGTCGAACCGCACTCCCACCGCTAGGATGAGGTCGGCCTTGCTGATCGCGTAGTTGGCGTACTGCGTGCCGTGCATGCCGAGCATGCCCATCGACAGCTCGTGATCCTCGGGGAAGCCGCCTTTGCCGGTAAGCGTGGTG
>JAKAHF010000546.1 GCA_021815245.1 Actinomycetes bacterium | reverse complement strand
TGAGGTCCTCGAGACGGGCATCAAGGTCATCGATCTGCTGGCTCCGTACGTCAAGGGCGGCAAGGTCGGTCTGTTCGGCGGCGCCGGCGTGGGCAAGACGGTCGTCATCCTGGAGCTCATCCACGCTATCGCCACTCACCACGGCGGCATCTCGGTATTCGCAGGTGTTGGTGAGCGTACCCGCGAGGGCAACGACCTCTACCTGGAGATGAGTGAGTCGGGCGTCATCGACAAGACGGCCATGGTGTTCGGCCAGATGAACGAGCCGCCGGGCGCCCGTCTGCGCGTGGGCCTCTCGGCGCTTACCATGGCGGAGTACTTCCGCGACGTTCAGGGGCAGGACGTGCTCCTCTTCATCGACAACATCTTCCGCTTCGTGCAGGCGGGATCTGAGGTGTCGGCTCTTCTCGGCCGCATGCCGTCGGCGGTGGGCTACCAGCCGACCCTGACGTCGGAGATGGGCGAGCTTCAGGAACGCATCACCTCGACCAGGCGTGGTTCGGTGACCTCGGTGCAGGCCATCTACGTGCCGGCAGATGACCTTACCGACCCGGCTCCGGCCGCGAGCTTCGCCCACCTCGACGCGACGACAGTGCTCAGTCGCGCGATCTCCGAGATGGGCATCTATCCCGCGGTCGATCCCCTCGATTCGACCAGCCGCGCGCTCAGCCGGCAGGTGGTCGGCGACGAGCACTACGAAGTGGCCATCGCCGTGCAGGAGATCCTTCAGCGCTACAAGGACCTGCGCGACATCATCGCCATCCTGGGCATGGACGAGCTCTCCGACGAGGACAAGGTCACCGTGCGCAGGGCGCGCCGCATCCAGCAGTTCCTGTCGCAGCCGTTCGCCGTGGCCGAGCAGTTCACAGGCATCCCGGGCAAGTTCGTGCCGCTCAAGGAGACAGTGCGCAGCTTCAAGGAGATCATCGAGGGCAAGCACGACGATCTACCCGAGCAGGCGTTCCGCATGCAAGGCAGCATCGACGATGTCATCGCCGCCGCGAAGGCCAGCGCGGCTGCCGATTCAGCCGCCGAGCCGGCGGCCGCAAAGGCGTAGGCCGTGGCAGAGAAGGAGCAGACATCGGGTCTTCTCCGGTTGGAGCTCGTGTCGCCGGCGGGCAGAGTGTTCGACGGCGACGTGCAGATGGTCGTTCTGCCGGGCACCACGGGTGAGCTGGGCATCCTGCCCCGCCACGCCCCTCTGGTCGCCCAGTTGACCATCGGCCGCTTGAGAGTGCTGACGACCGACGGCGAGTGGTTGACGTTTGCTCTTGCCGATGGTTTTGCTAAGGTACAGTTCGACAAGGTCATCGTCCTCGCCGATGCGGCCGAGGAAGCGTCTCAGATCGATGTCGAGCGGGTCGAGAAGGCTTTGGCGCGTGCCACCAGCCGTCTGGAGATGTACCACGCCGGCAACATTCCCGAGGGCGAGACCATAGACCCCTACCGGGAGCAATTGGCTTTGAGAAGAGCTCGCAACCGCCTGAAGGTAGCCGAGAGGACCTAGAAGGTGACGATAAGGTCCGCCGCGGGGCTGGAAGAACCGCGGCTTCTTGTCCGGAGTGGCAACCGTCTCTCCGGACAAGTCGCCGTTTCGGGTGCAAAGAACTCCGCCCTCAAGCTCATGGCTGCTTCATTGCTCGCTCCTGGTACGAGCGTGCTTCACAACGTCCCCGATATCCAGGACGTCCTCACCATGCAGGAGGTGCTGGAGTATCTCGGCGCGATCGTGGAGTTCGCCGACGGCACCATGACGATCGACACCAACTGCGTACAGTCGCACGTGGCGCCGTACGAGCTGGTGCAGCGCATGCGCGCCTCCATACAGATCATGGGGCCCCTCGTCGCCCGGTTCGGGCAGGCGCGCGTGGCGATGCCGGGCGGCTGCAATCTCGGTCCACGCAAGATCGACATCCATCTGCGCGGCCTCGCCGAGATGGGCGCGACCGTGCGGTCCGACCACGGCTTCGTCGAAGTGAAGGCCGACAAGCTCCAGGCCGTCGACATGTTCCTCGACTATCCCAGTGTGGGCGCGACCGAGAACCTGCTGATGGCGGCGGTCATGGCCGAGGGCACCACGACGCTCGAGAATGTTGCCCGCGAGCCCGAGATCGTCGACCTGTGCAAGTTCCTCATGAGCATGGGCGCCGAGATCGAGGGCGCCGGCACGTCGACGGTGAAGGTGCACGGCGTCGAAGAGATGCACCCTGCGGAGCACACTGTGCTGGGCGACCGCATCGAGGCGGGAACGTTCCTCATAGCGGGGGCCGTCACAGGTGGCGAGGTCGAAGTGACCGGCATCAGCCCGCATGTTCTCGACCTGTTCCTGTCAAAACTCCGGTCGGTCAGTGTGCGCATCGATGAGAACACTCACAGTATCAAGGCCAGCGGCGAGATCGACGCCTACAAAGCCACCGACGTGGCCACGCTGCCATTCCCGGGCTTTCCGACCGATCTGCAGGCGCAGGTCGTGGTCTTGCTGTCCATCGCCAAAGGCCTCTCCGTGGTCACCGAGAACGTGTTCGAGAACCGGTTCGGCTTCGTCGACGAGTTGATGCGCCTGGGGGCTGAGATTCGGGTCGACGGCAACCACGCGGTCGTCACGGGCGGGCGGGCGCTCACGGGCGCCATCGTGCGCTGCCCCGACCTACGCGCGGGGGCCGCTCTGGCCCTGGCCGGGCTGGTCGCCGAGGGCTGCACCGAACTGCGTGACATACACCACATCGATCGCGGCTACGAGCGCTTCGAGCAAAAACTCCAGGGCCTGGGAGCCCAGGTGGAGCGGGCGGGAGCCTGCTGTAGTCTCTGCGAATGACGAACGGCAAGCCTTACACCGTCTACAAGGTGGAGAAGCTGCGCAAGCGCAAGCGCCGGCGGCTCATCCTGGCCTTGCTGGGACTACTCGTCGTCATCATCCTGGCAGTCGGCGGCGGGTACTACTGGTGGTTCACCACGCTGGGCCACGACCT
>JAKAHF010000545.1 GCA_021815245.1 Actinomycetes bacterium | reverse complement strand
GCTGGTCTCCACGGACACGCTTGCCCCGGTCGAGCGGCTGAGGGGAGAGGTGTTGTTGGCGGCGGCCGCCTGGTTCGGGCGCACGCGGTTGATCGACAACGTGGTGCTGGACCTGGGGTGATGATCCTCGTGCGCGGCGGCGAAGGGTCGAGCGGTAGTGGGCCGCGCGCCGTTATGGCCGCAACGGGTTGACATTTGCTGCGCAATCCTGTTCTGTAGCATGCATCCTCGATTGGGGGCAGACCACCGGGGAGTTTCCGTACGGGAACCGATTCACGTGGGTACGAGGAGGGGGCAGATGTACGCTGGCGGTTACACCGGCACGATCCTGCGCATCGATCTCACCACCCGGAGCGCGACCCGAGAGCCGTTGCCTCTCGACCTGGCGCGAGACTACCTGGGGGGTGCCGGGTTCGGCATCAAGTACCTGTACGACGAAGTGCCCAGGGGGACCGATCCGCTCGGCCCAGGCAACAAGCTGATCTTCGCCGCGGGGCCGTTCACGGGCACGACGGTGCCGTGCGCCAGCCGCATGGCCGTGGTGGGCCGCTCGCCGCTGACCGGAGCGGTCGGTATGGCGACCACTGGGGGACACTTCCCCGCCGAGGTCAAGATGGCGGGCTACGACGCGCTCATCGTCGAGGGTGCGGCGGCCGAGCCGACCGTCGTCATCATCCGCGGCGAAGACGTCACCTTCCGGGACGGCGCTTGGCTGTGGGGCACCGAGACCTCCGACTGCCAGCAGCTGCTCAAGGACGATCTGCACGACCAGGCGGTGCGGATCGCCTGCATCGGTCCCGCCGGCGAGAACCAGTCGCGCTTGGCCGCCATCATCAACGAGCGTCGGGCCGTCGGTCGCAAAGGCCTGGGCGCGGTCATGGGGAGCAAGAACCTGAAAGCCATCGCCGTACGCGGCTTTGAAGCGCCGCGCGTCGCCGACGTGGCGGCCTTCAAGGTCGCCCGCGGGAGCATGCGGCAGAGCATGAAGGAGAGCCCCGTCCTCTACTCCCAGTTTGCCAAACTGGGCACGCCCATGGTGACCGATCTCACCATGAGCCTGGGCATCTTCCCGGCCAAGAACTGGTCGGCCACCGGTGAATTCGTGCCCCTGGAGCAGCTGGGGGTCGAGGAGCAGATCAAGCACAACACCCGCCGCAACCCCTGCTTCAACTGTCCGGTCGCCTGCAGCCAGATCAAGATGGCTCGCTCGGGACCACACAAGGGTGTCATGGCCGAGGGCCCTGAGTACGAGTCGTACTACTCCTTCGGCGGGACGACCGGCGTCGACGACCACGAGATCCTGATCGTGGCCGACCGCATGTGCGACGAGTTGGGCATCGACGCCATCTCGGCCGGCGTCGTCGTGGGGTTCGCCATGGAGTTGGCCGAACGTGGCATCCTCACCGAGGAGCAGACGGGCGGCACGCCGCTCAGGTTCGGCGACGGTGAGGCCATGCTCGCGCTCTTCCACCAGATGGCCCACCGCGAGGGGTTGGGCGCTCTCCTCACCGACGGCGTGAAGTACGCCGCCGAGCAGATCGGCAACGGGGCCGAGTACTACGCCATGCATGTAAAGGGACTCGAGCTGCCCGGGTACGACGTGCGCGGCGCGAAGGCGCACGGGCTCAACTTCGCCACCTCATACACGGGGGCCGATCACAACCGTGGTTACGCCTTCCAGGAGATCTTCGGCCTGCCCGTGCCGTGGGAGGTCGACCGGTTCAGCACCGACACGAAGGGCGCGCTGACCAAGTGGAACCAGGACGTGCGCACGGCCACGTGCGACTGTCCGACGATGTGCGCCTTCCTGCTGGACACGTCGCTGCCGGCGACGGCCACGGCGAACACCTCCGCGCTCATGCTCGCCGTCACCGGACTCGAGATCGCCCCCGACGAGGTGCAGGTGGTGGGCGATCGGGTGAACACCCTCGCCAAAGCATTCAACACCCGCGAGGGTTTCACCCGGGCCGACGACACCTTGCCCCGGCGCCTCATGGAGGAACCGCTGGCCGACGGCGCCTCGAAGGGAAGCCTCATCTCGCGGGCCGACCTCGATCTCATGCTCGACGAGTACTACACCGCCCGCGGGTACGACCCGAAGACGGGGGTGCCGACGCGCGCCAAGCTCGAGTCTCTGGGCCTGGGCTATGTGGCCGATGACCTGGGGGTCTAGCCGGGACGCCCCGATGGATCTCGGTCGCGGTTCGGCCCCGCGGCCTCACGACCTGCCCCGGAGGTCGGCCGCGGGGCGGCGAAGGATTGCGAACCGGGAGGGCGGCCTGGCGTGATCGCGGTCAAGGTCCACACCATCCTGCATCTGTTGGGTGCCCTCGGAGGACGGGAGCTCATAGTTGAGTTCCCTGAAGGCACGACGCTCGCCGAGTGCCTGCGCCTGCTCGCCGCCCAATTGGGCGAGCAGGCGCAGGGCGTGCTCTTCGCGACTCCTGACGGGGCGCTGCAGACGCACATCCAGGTGCTCGTCAACGGACGGCAGCCGCAGTTCCTCGCCGGTGCCGCCACCGTCCTCGCCGACGGCGACGATCTGCTGTTCCTGCCGCCCGTGGGCGGTGGATAGACGGGGACCCCGCCGAAACGGAGGGCGGCGAGGGTACCGCCGGGGGGTGGCTCACACGGCCCGCGTGCTGGGGATACGCTCCACCCACTGCGACCGCCACGTCGGCGCCTTCAGCGGCTCCGACCAGTAGGTGGTCTCCCGTACGATCCTTGCGTCGCGGAACTCGAAGATGAAGACGGCGTCGTAGGCCGGTCCGCTGTAGTCCACGCGTGCCTCGAGCACCACCACGTGACATTCGGCGAGGTAGCGCCGGGGCGTGATGTGCGGCAGCGTGGGGAAGCGGCTGAAGACGGCCCGTCGATTGACGGCTCCCGCCACCCGTTCCCCCGACTGAGGCCAGTCCATCACGGCGTCGTCGGCGAAGAGTTCGTCCATGACCGCAAGATTACGGCTGTTGA
>JAKAHF010000544.1 GCA_021815245.1 Actinomycetes bacterium | reverse complement strand
CGGTGTTGCCACCGTTGCCCACCTGGAGCTGGTATTTGATCTCGGCATTGTCGGCGGTCTCGCGCAGCCAGCGGAGCACGGGGCGGGGCGAGATGATGCCACGCCCGGCGGCATCGATGATGGTGATGCTCGGGCCCTTGCCCGCCGCGACGGGCGATTCGCTGCGCGACACGCCGGGGTTGTCTCCGGGTATCGTGACGTCGGTCGCGATGGCGACGTCAGGATCGAGTCCGAACGCACAGGTGCGGGCGCCCTTGAGACCGACCTCCTCCTGCACGGTGCCGACCGCCTGCACGGTCGCTTTCACCTGCTTGCCCTGAAGGGCCTTGAGGGCGAGGAGCATCATGACCACGCCGGCTCGGTTATCGAGAGCTTTGCCGGTGACGAAGTCGTTGCCGAGCGGGCACAGTTCCCGATCGATGGTGATGACCGATCCTATCGCGATCCCCATGTTTGTCGCATCGTCGAGGCTCGACGCTCCGCAGTCGACGAACATGTCCTTGATCTTGATGAGTCTCGCGCGGTCCTCCGCGTCCATGACGTGTGGAGGCTTGGCGCCCACTACCGCGGCGACCTTGTGGCCGTCGGTCGTGTGAATCAGCACGCGCTGGCCGAGGATGGTCTGGTCGGACCAACCGCCGATCGGCACGATCTTGAGAAAGCCGTCGGAGTCGATGTGCGACACCATGGCCCCGATCTCGTCGATGTGGGCGGCGATCATGATGGTCGGACCTTCGCCGCGGCGGATGCCGATCACATTGCCCATGGCGTCGATCGATACCGAGTCGACGAGCGGTTCCATCTCGGCTTTCAGAAGAGCACCGACCTCGTCTTCGTAGCCCGACAGCCCGTGGGCGTCGGCGAACTTCTTGAGCAGCGCTGCGGTGTCGGTCAAGGGAGCGTTCATCGATGTCCTCAGATCAGGTCGCGGAGTGCGTCGAGGTCGGGCACCAACCCTGCCTGGGTCGGCGGGTAGGCGAAGCCGGTGGCTGCGAAGATGTCGGCGGCCTGCTCCGGCGACCAGAGCCCCGCGCCGAACAGTATCTCGTTGGCGATCGTGAACGCCGTCTGAGCGGTGAGCGCGGCGTTCACGCGGCTGCAGAGCGAAAGGTACGCTTCCGCCTCGCCGGTCGTCGCCGCGGCGGCCTTCTCGGCAAGCGACATGGCGACCTCGACGGTCGCGGCCAGCTCGGCCATGCGGAACATCACATGCTGCTGTCGCGTGCCCTTGGCCTTGTGGATCTCCTCGACGAGGCGGTTGAGGAGTCTCAGTGTCGAGGCGAGCACGTCGCCCTTCAGGTCGGGACGGGCCGAGTGGAGCGCGTCCATGCGCTCGACCATCGAGGCATAGAGCGCGCCCTTCGACTGCACGGTCGAGCGCCAGCGGAAGACGCTGATGATGAACTGCATCATCTCGCTCGTGCCTTCGTAGATACAGGTGATCTTGACGTCGCGCTTGATCTTCTCGACGTCGTATTCGCGAATGTACCCGTAGCCTCCGAGGGCCTGGATCGCGGCATTGGCCGCGGCGTCGGCTGCTTCGGTGGTGAAGAGCTTGGCGACGGCCCCTTCGACCTGCAGATCGGTCTCGCCTGCGTCGAGGCGCGTGCACACCCCTTCGATGTAGGCGCGGCCCGCCTCGATCTTGACGAGATGGGGGAGCACCAGTTTGTGGGTGTATCCCTGCTTCTCGAGAAGGGGCGAACCGAACTGCACCCGTTCCTTGGCATAGGCGACTACCCTCTCGAGGGCCGACGAGCCGGCGCCCAGAGCACACGCGGCCACCATGAGACGGGTGAAGCCGAAGACCTCGTTCGCCTGATCGAGTCCTTTACCGGGCACGCCACCAAGGAGGTTCTCCACCGGCACGAGGACATCGTCGAACACGAGGGGCGCGGTGTTGGAACTGCGAATGCCGTGCTTCTCCTCGGGCTTGCCGGGGCAGAAGCCGGGCATGTCCTTCTCGACGACGAAGAATGCCGGACCGTCGGGCGTTTGCGCGAGCACGGTCAAGAAGTCGGCATAGCTGCCGTTGGAGATGAACTGCTTGTTGCCCGATATGCGATAGCCCGTGATCTCGCCGCCATCGCCGGTGACCGGGGTCGCCGTGGTGGTGAGAGCGGCGAGGTTGCTGCCCGCCTCGGGTTCGGTGACCGCGTATGCCACGATCGATCCTTCGTCGGCGAGCCGGCCCAGCCACTTCTGCTTCTGCTCCTCGGTGCCGCCGACCAGGATCGGATCGGAGCCCAAGTGGATCACGAGAAAGCCTGTCGCCACGCCGAGGCAGATGCGTCCGAGCTGCTCCGAGACCGCAGCCACGTCGCGAGCGCCGCCGCCCATGCCGCCATATTCCTGGGGCAGAAAGAGCAGCTGAAGGCCGATCTCGGGTCCGAGAAGCTCCCGCAGAGCCTCCTCGGGGAAGATCTCTCCGGCGTCCCACTCCCTGATCTTCTCTGGAGTGAGCATGCGCTGGCGTATCTGGGAGAGGAGGTCGAGAACGATCTGGCGTTCCTGAAGGGGTAGTCCTGCGAGTGCCACGTGCTACTCCTTGGCTCGTATCGGTCGCTTCGGGCGCGAAATTATAGCATCGGCCGTTTTCACACCCTGCGGTGCCGCGCCGACTGTGTCCGATCGGCGTGCCTGCAACGCCGCGGTTTCGCTGTAGCAGGGTCTCGGGCGTGTCCATGGGGGGCAGGGGGGAGGAGTAAACTGGAACGACCATGAGCACGCGCGACGATCTCAAGGAACAGATCAAGAATTCCCCGGATCTGCCCGGAGTATATCTGTACCGCGACGCGGCGTCAGACGTTCTGTATGTAGGCAAGGCCTTGTCGTTGCGCAAGCGCCTTTCGAGCTATCTGCCGGGCGTTCCCGGCGAGTCGGCGCGCCTGCCCGCGAAGGTCAACGAGATGCTGAGCCGAGCGATGACTGTCGAGTGGATCGCGACGACCAACGAGGTCGAAGCGCTGCTGCTCGAGCACAATCTGATC
>JAKAHF010000543.1 GCA_021815245.1 Actinomycetes bacterium | reverse complement strand
CTACATCTCCCTGTTCAACTACGTCAACCCGCGCAGCGTCTTCGGCGAGGCCGTGTCGGTCCAGATCCTCCTGTACGCGATCGTCGGCGGTCTGAGCACGGTGTGGGGCCCGATCGTAGGCGCCGCGCTGCTCGTGCCCTTCGCCGAGATCGTGCGGGGCTCCGTCATCGGACAGCAGATCCAGGGTGCCTACCTGCTCGGCTACGGCGTCGTGCTCGTGCTCGTGATGCTGTTCATGCCGAATGGCGTGGTCGGCCTCGCGAACCGCATCCGCCATCGGCTGCGAGGCTCCGAACCTGGAGACCGCGAGGAGGGGGGCGCGGGGAGGAAGTCGCCTGCTCCCGTGGAGTTGAAGGCACCTCCCCCAAGTGTGCGGGAGGACGGTGGTGCCCTATGAGTCCCCTGCTCGAAGTCGAGCATCTGACCCGCCACTTCGGTGGGCTCACCGCGGTGAACGACCTCAGCTTCGCGCTCGCGGAAGGCGAGATCGTCGGCTTGATCGGCCCCAATGGTGCCGGCAAGACGACCTGCTTCAGCATGATCGCGGGCGCCCTGCGCCCCTCCTCGGGCACGATCCGCTTCAATGGTGAAGAGGTGGCCGGCTTGAAGGCGCACCAGATGTGCACGCGCGGTCTGACGCGCACCTTCCAGGTGGTGCAACCCTTCCCGGAGATGACGGTGCTCGAGAACGTCATGATCGGGGCCTTCGCCCGCTACCGTTCGCGCGCCGAGGCCGAGGAGCGCTCGCTGGCCGTCCTTGACCGCATCGGTATGCGGCGCAAGGTCTCGACACTGGGGCGCGAACTCACGCTGCTGGAACTCAAACGGCTCGAGATCGGCAAGGCCCTCGCCACCGAACCGCGACTGCTGTTGCTCGACGAAGTGGCAGCGGGTCTGACTCCGGTGGAGATCGACGACATCTTGGACCTCGTCCGGAAGCTCAATGCCGAGGGGATCAGCCTGCTGATCGTCGAGCACGTGATGAAGGTCATCATGAACCTCTCCAAGCGCATCGTCGTGCTCAACTTCGGCTTGAAGATCTCGGAGGGCGTGCCGGCCGAGATCGCCATGGACCCAGCGGTCCTCGATGCCTACCTCGGAGAGGAGGGGTACGTTGCTTAGGGTCGAGAACATGAGCGTGCAGTACGCCGCGTTCAAGGCCCTGCACGGGGTGTCCCTCGAGGTGCCCGACGGCAAGATCGTGAGCATAGTCGGAGCGAATGGAGCGGGCAAGTCCACCCTCATCAACGCGGTGTCGGGTCTGCTGCGGCCGACGACGGGTAAGGTCTTCTTCGACGACGACGACCTGACCACCATGCCTGCCCACGATATCGTTCGGCTGGGGGTGGTGCAGGTGCCCGAGGGCCGCATGCTCTTCCCCGAACTCACGGTGTTCGAGAACCTGCTCTCGGGCAGCATGTACAAGCGCGCCAAAGCAGAGCGCGCGGCGACCCTCGTCGAGGTCTATGATCTCTTCCCCGTACTGCAGGAACGATCGAGTCAGTTGGCCCGCACGCTCTCGGGGGGAGAACAGCAGATGCTGGCCATCGGCAGGGCGATGATGTCCCGTCCGCGCATCCTGATGATGGACGAGCCGTCACTGGGGCTCGCGCCCATCGTGGTGCAGCAGATCTTCAAGGTGGTGCGCGAGTTGAAGGACCGTGGCTTGACGGTGATGCTTGTCGAGCAGAACATCCGCCATTCGCTGCAGATATCGGACTACGCGTACGTCCTCGAGACCGGGAGCATCGTGCTGCAGGGGACGGGCGCGGACGTGCTGGCCGACGAGCACACCACGGCGGCCTACATCGGCATGCCTGTCGAGAAGTAGCGGGGGGATTCCCCCGGAGCGGCCCCGTCTTTGCGCATGGCATCGACCAAGGCGGCGTCGCGTGCGGCCATCACCCGGTCGATCTCGGCCGGCGTCCACTCGAGGAATCCGGCCCCGCTCTTGACCCCCAGGCGACCTCGGGCGACGAGATCGACGAGCAACGGCGACGGGTCGGGGGAGGCGTTCAGGTCGCGCAGCAGATAGGCGTCGACGTCGAGCACCAGGTCCAACCCGGCGAGATCGCACACGGCCAGCGGGCCGACCACTCCCAGCCGGCGTCCGAAGCCCTGGGTCACGACGAGGTCGACGTCCTCGGCGGAGGCCACGCCCTGGGCCACCAGGGCCATGGCTTCGCGCTGGAGCGCGTGCTGCAGCCGGTTGCCGATGAAACCCGGCACGTCGCGGCGCACGACGACGGGGCGCTTGCCTGCCCCCACGAGCAGCTCGCAGGCGCGCTCGGCGGTCGCCGCGGCGGTCGCCGGTCCGTAGACCACCTCCACGAGAGGGACGAGGAGGGGTGGGTTCCAGAAGTGCAGGCCGCAGACGCGCTCCGGATGGGAGAGGCCGTCGGCGATGGCCCCGATGGAGAGCCCTGACGAGTTGGTGCCCAGCAGCGTCGTGGGCGGTGTCACTCGGTCGAGCACCGCGAAGAGCGCCCGCTTGACCGCCAGTTCTTCGGGGGCCGCTTCGACGGCAAGAACGCAGCCCTCGTTCGCGGCCGGCGACCCCTCGATGTCGACTCCCACCTCGATCCGCCCGATGGCGTCGTCGACCCGATCTGCGGTGAGCATGCCGGTGGCCACCAGTGCGGCGCACTGCGTGCGGCACCGATCGAGCGCTGTCGCGCGAACGGTGGCCGCGGCGTCGACCAGATCCACCCGGTGGCCGGCGAGGGCGAAGAGCTGAGCGATGCCCACGCCCATGAGGCCGGCGCCCACGATCAGGACGCGACCGCGCACGGGGGAGGGGGGAGGGGCGTCGACGTGTCCGGGAGCGGTTCGGGCGGCGATATCGGATGGGGACGCCACTGTGTACCTCCGGCGCTCGGGAAGCGCGGGGGGAGCGCGGGCGTGGCGTTCCCCGTCGCACGTTGGCCAACACGATGCAGGATAGCGTCCGGCGACGCGCCCGATAAGGCCATCCGCGCCGCCGGCCTTGGC
>JAKAHF010000542.1 GCA_021815245.1 Actinomycetes bacterium | reverse complement strand
TCGAGCGCCTCGAAGCCATCTCGGCCGAGTACTGCCGGGGCAGGGGCGACTTCCTCATGGCGATCCTGGGCCTGGACGATTTCGAGTCGGTGAACAACTTCATGGGGCATACGGCCGGCGACACCATCCTGCGGGAGTTGGCGCGGCTCCTGCGGGGAGCGGTGAGGCCCTACGACCTGTTGGGCCGCTACAGCGCCGACAAGTTCATCCTCGTTTCGAGAAACGCCTCCGAGGCGGAGACGTCGGCCATGATGGATCGCCTCATGGAACTCGTGCGCAAGAAGTATTTCTCGTTCGAGGGAAGTGGGGCCAAGGTCACGCTGAGCTGCGGCCTCTCGCGCAGTTCCGAGTTCGCGCGTGACGGTTTCGCTCTCGACCCCATGGTCTCTCGCGCCGAGCAGCGCCTCCAGGAAGCCGCGGCCGCCGGCGGAGACCGCTGGGTCGGGCCGCTGAGCGAGGGTTCCGTCTAGCTTCTCGAAGTCGGTCCGTTCACCGCACCCTATACTAGCCGGGCAACCCGATCGTCCCCGGAGGGGCCCGATGCTAGGAATACCCAGTCATGCGCTTTGACATCGCGCAGGTGCAGACCTACCAGTGGATCCTCGCCATAGTCAGCGGCATGGTGATCGGCATGTCGAAGGCCGGATTGAATGGCCTGACGCTCATGTTCATCCCCCTCATGGCGCTCTCGTTCGGGGGGAAGGAGTCGACGGGCATCTTGCTGCCGATGCTGTGTGTCGGCGACGTCTTCGCCGTGTCGTGGTATCGCAGGCACGCCGAGACACGCTACCTGTTCAAGCTGCTGCCCAGCGCCGTGGTCGGTCTCGCCGCGGGTGTCGCCGTCGGCGGGAGCCTGTCGGACACCTCGTTCAGGTTCTTGCTGGGCGGCATCATCATGGCCCTGCTCGTCTTGACGGTCTTGCTCGATGTGCGCAAGAAGGAGGCGCTCTATCCCCAGGCCTGGTGGTTCGCGATCTTGGCCGGACTTGCCGCGGGATTCACCACGATGGTCGGCAATGCCGCGGGAGCGATAACCTCCATCTACCTGCTCTCGATGCGCTTGCCCAAGAATGCATTCATCGGCACGGCGGCCTGGTTCTTTCTCATCATCAATCTGCTCAAGGTGCCGCTGCAGGTGTTCTTCTGGAAGAACATCAGCGCCGAGTCGCTCACCTTCGATGCGATCATGATCCCGGCCATCGCGGCGGGGGCGGCGATAGGCATCGCGGTCGCAGGCAAGATCCCCGAAAGGGCGTACCGTGTATTCGTCATGGTCATGACCGGAGTGGCGGGGGTGCTGCTCTTCGTCCTGTAAAGCATCGACCCGGGGGGGGAAACGATGACTCACGAATCTAGACTCTCGATCAGTCACCGAGCGCTCGCGATCGTTCTTCTTGTGATAATCGCCGCGGGTGTCACTGCGTGCTCGACTGTCACGGCCGACGCACCCAAGACGCGCGAAGCCCGCGAATGGGACATCCGCGAAGCCGTGTTCCGCTACCAGTTCGAGCACAACGCGTCGGGAAGTCAGCGGGGAGTCGACTACTACTTCATCGCGGTCGACGAGAGCACCGACCCGCCGCCGGAGTTCGTCGGTCGTTTTGCCGGCCACAAGCCGTCCGTGCTGCCCGTGTCGGCCGCGACCGCTCCAACCCCCTCGGGAGTCTCGCACAAGGAGCTCGGCGGCACCGGGCTGATCTTCCGTGTTTCGACGATCCGCTGGATAGGCGACACGGTAGTCGAGGTCGAGGGTAGCTACTTCGAAGGCGGGGTGAGCGCTTCGGGCAACACCTACCGTGTGGAGCTTCGCGGTGACACGTGGGTCGTCACCAGCAACAACATGAACTGGATCGCATGGGCGACGACGATCGCCGGAAGGGACGGCTTCACATGAGAAATGGAGTGCTGCGGTGGTCTTGAACTCAGCCAGGAAGCGGCCTTGAATGGCGCCATGACTACGTATGTGGTGCTGCTGCGCGGCGTCAACGTCGGCGGCAAGAACAAGATAGCGATGAAGACTTTGAGAGAACGCCTGGGGAAGGCCGGCTTCTCGAACGTCTCTACCTACATCGCGAGCGGCAACGTCATCCTGGGGTCCGACGAGAGCGCCGAAGACGTGCGCGTGCGGGTCGAGCGGGCCCTATCTGAAGGGTTCGATGCCGACGGTGGGCCTATCAAGGCCTTGGTGTTGACCCGCGACCAGCTCAGGGCCATCGTCGATGGCAGGCCCGAGGGCTTCGGCGATCAACCGCAGACCTATCACAGTGACGCCATCTTTCTGATCGGCATCGACGCGGCTCAGGCGATCGAGGTCTTCGACCCGCGAGAGGGGGTCGACCGCGTCTGGGCGGGCGATGGGGTGATCTACTCCCAGCGTCTCAGCGCCGAGCGCACCAAGAGCCGGCTCAGCAAGATGATGGGGACTCCCGAGTACAAGTCGATGACCATCCGCAACTGGAACACCACGACGGCACTGCTGAAGATGGCAGGCGGATAGATGGCCGATCGTCGAGCACTCGCCCGCCGTTCCGTCCGGGACGCCTGCTACCATGGTGATGCGGGTAGCAACCGGGTATGCAAGATCGAGAGGGGGGCCATGTCTCGAACTCATATGCCGCGTGCGGTCGCCGTGTGGCTGGGGCTGTTCACGGCCCTCGCCTTGGCGCCGGCAGGATGCGGACAAGCAGCCGACAGTCTGTCGGCGACTACGATGGTCACGGTCGCTGTCACCACGACCGGCGAGGCGTCCTCATCGACCCCCACGTCATCTGAAGCCGCGCCCGCGATCAGCTCGGCGACCACCACGCCGCCGGCCTCGGCGACGAGCGTTCTGACATACCCGGCCCTGCCGAGTGGGCAAACCTACGAGGCGGTGCTTATCGGGCCGGGTGAGCAGCCTGTCGACGCGGCCGACGTCGCTCCTCAACTGTTTCGCGACGAGCCTTCGTTGCGACGCGTGCTCGAGACAGAGTTCCCGGCCGCGATGGCCGAG
>JAKAHF010000541.1 GCA_021815245.1 Actinomycetes bacterium | reverse complement strand
TCCGTCCGCCTTCGAATGTCTTCTCGATCAACGCGCCAATGCCGACTATTTTTGCGCCGGCTGCTTCTGCCAGGCGGACGAGTCCGAGAATGGTTGCGCCGGAAGCGAGGAAGTCTTCGATGATCACGCCCAGCTTCCGTGTGTTCTAGGACATGATGCCAAGCACCTCGTGGCCCTCCGCTTCGAGCCGGCCCGAGAAGGGTGTCAGGGCGTGGAGCCCGGCCTTTGGGCGTGGAGCCCCCGGCGACCAGACCGCACCAGGCAGCGCGAAATAGGGAGTAACAGAATCCATGACCAAACCGTTCATACTTCCCAAGGACATCCCCCTCGAGATCTATCCCAAGCCGGAGATCTTTCTGAGCGAGGGCAAACGGATCGTCGAAGCCGCTCAAGCCGCGGGTTTCGCCATGCGCGTCATGGGACCCCTCGCCCTGCACTACTACTTCCCTGAGAGGGTGGATCTCTACGCCAAGCTCGAACGGTTGGGCGAGCGCTACTTCACCGACATAGACTTCGTCGCGTACAGCAAGAACGGCAGCAAGATGAAGGGCCTGATGGAGAAGCTCGGCTACGAGTGCGACCTCAACACGCTGATGATGACCGGCAAGACCCGCCAGATCTACTACGGCGGCGCCGTGCCCATGATCGACGTGTTTCTCGACAAGCTCGACTACTGCCACGAGGTCAGTTTCAAGGACAGGCTCGAGTTCGACGCCTACTGCATCTCGCTGACCGACATCGCCCTGCAGAAGCTGCAGATCTGGGAGATCAACGACAAGGACCTCAAAGACATCGAGTTCCTGCTGACCGTCGCCGACGTCGGCGATGCCGAGGGCAAGCAGATCAACCGCACGTACATCGCCAAGCGGCTCGCCGATGACTGGGGCTTCTGGTACACCGCGACCACCAATCTCGGCCGGGTCAAGGCCCACGTCGACGGGGTCGCCGCATTCGACGAAGCCCAGAAGAGCTACGTCAAGCAGCGCTGCGACGAGTTCCTTGCCCGCATCGAGGCCGAGCCCAAGACCAAGGACTGGAACAAGCGGGCCAAGAAGGGCACCGACAAGATCTGGTACAACACCAACTTCAGCGACTGGTAGCCGCTGCGCCGGCCCCGGGCGGGGACCGCCGCGGACCCGGTGGACTACGCTTCCAGCGGCACCACGTACTGTATTTCGCCCTTGCGGATAAGGAGGACCTCGTATTCAACGGGGTCCTCCTCGGGGGCTTGGCCCTTCTGCCACAGCATCACATCGGTCAGGGCGACGAATTCTTTGCCGGCATTGATGATGTCGAGTACCCGGGCTTTGTAGCCTCCCGGAAAGGGGAGGGCGACGAGGCCTTCACACCAGAACTCCTTGGCGATGATGCGAACGGGCGCCATCTGCTGCTCAGGTTCCTTGGCCATCGTCAGCTCCCGTCGTGACGTAGGCGTCGAGTTCCGGCTCGGCGCCGCGCTTGCGACCGATGGTGAAGTAGGCGATCGGCCCGATCCAGTTGATGAACACGAGTGCTGCCCACATGCGCTTGTCACCCCGCACCTGCTCGGCCGGGCGACGGACCAGATCCCACAGCGCGGCGATCAGCAACCCCAATTGTGCCGCGCCAAGGATGACGACGCCTACCTGCTGACCGGCCGAGAGGTCGGCCCAACGTTTCGTGGCCATGCCTGTCTCCTTCACTTCAGTCAGATACACCAGTTCGAACCGCGGCCGCCTGGACGCCGCCTTGGGAGACGGCGTCTGGGCGTGCCGCAAAGCTTCGCAAGAAGAGTATCGTCATTCCGGCGATGATGATCACCATACCGGCAAGTTCGATCACCGTGGGTCGTTCTCCGAGTTGCGCCCACGAGAAGAGGATGCCGAACACAGGTGTCGCAAGGGTGCCCAAGCCGGCGATACTGGCGGGCAGCTCACGCAGAGCGTACAGCCACATGAAGGACCCGAGGCAGGTCGTCACCAGCAAGGTGAAGACCAATGACAGATCGAATGCGGCGGTCCAGTCGGGCAGGTCGCGCCTGAGCGCGAGAGTCAACACGAGAAGGGGTATAGAGCCGAACAGCATCTGCCACGTCGTGAGCGATAGAAGGTCGACGGTGTGGCGTCGCCTGAGCACCTTGGCGACTATCGAGCCCCCCGCCCAGCTCACAGCGCCGGCCAACGTGTAGAGGGCGCTGGCCACGCCCCGCAGATGCCAGGGCTCGACGATCAGAAGAAGCCCGGCCAGCCCGAGAAGCACCGAGAGCCATTGCGAGCCGCGCAGGCGCTCACCAAGTATCGGCCACGCCATCAGCAGCACCCAGAACTGCCATGTGTTGGCAAGGATGCTTGTGCGCCCGGCACCGCCACTCACGAGCGCCATCATGCTGAAGCCGAGAAACCCGCTCGTCTGAAGTAGGCCGAGTAGCATGGTCAGTCGAATAGGCCTCGGCCGCAGTGGCTTGCCCAAGACGGCCATCAGACCCAACATGAGCAGCCCTCCCGGGATGGTGCGAAGGGTTGCGAAGATGAACGGACTGCTGTGCTGCACGCCGATCTTGAACGGCACCCAACTGTAGCCCCAGATGAGAGCGAGCGCGAGGAGGGTCGCCACCGGCAGGTAGCGTGGAATCGACGAGCGTAGGCGGTCGACCATGGAGGCTCCCTCGAATCGCTTTGCTCGTCCATCATAGTGCGTCGGGCGGACAGACCGGTGGAGCTTCTGGCCGTTTCGGAACCTATACGACCCTCGTGCTAGTCTGGCGATCATGACGCTGATGCGCAAAACGGTCGTCGTGACGCTGGGCCTCCTCCTGCTGATGCCGCTCGCCGGTTGCTCCCTCTTCGCCGGCGATGGAGTGACCTCGACCACTACGGCGAGTGATCAGACCTCCTCCGCCGGCGAACCCGGCACCACGCTTTGCACCACGGCGCCGCCGGCAAGCGCCTGGCGCCGGTTCGTGCTTGTGAGTTGCGGCATCTCCGTCTTCACGCCAATCCACGGGCGGCGCGCCTTGCCAT
>JAKAHF010000540.1 GCA_021815245.1 Actinomycetes bacterium | reverse complement strand
GTCGAGGGCGGCCACGGCATCGTTCTTGGTCTTTCCGCCCAAGGGGACACCGGCCACGCTCACTCCGGCGTGCACCTTGTTGTAGTAGAGGGCCGAGTCGACTACGATGGCGAGCACGACCAATACCACGATCGAACCGATTATCACGAAGGGGAGAAGACGTCTACGTTCACGCCGGCGCCTCTCCAACCTGGTCTCTCTAATCAAGAAGCCTTCAATCTCCTCGTCTTAGCGGGTGATACAAAATAGCAGATGAGACCGCTTCCAAAAAGGCTGTTCGACCACCTAATCGCCAATAGTTCGATTAATGAAGGCCTTATTCGGCGCGTTGCGCTCGCATCCGAACTAGCCGCGGCTGAAGTGTTGGACGGTCACCGGCAGACGTTGTCGGGGGCCGATCTCGGCCGCCGGCTGGGCATTTCACGGGCGGCCGTGCACAAGCATATGCAGCAACTTCAGGACCTCGGCTTCGCGATCACCCCGGTGGCGAGGACCGGTTATCGCCTGACCGCTTCGTTCGCCGACCTGATCGTCGCGGAGGCCGCGCTGCCATATCTACTCGAAGGGTCTGCGGCCGTTGACGAAACCCCGCTGCCGCTTGTCGGCCTGCCGTATCGGTATGTCGCGAGCTGTGCCTCGACGAACGTTCTGCTGAGAGACGCGGCGGCCGCGGCGCCGTCGGGCACCGTTCTCGTGACCGACGACCAGACCGTCGGCCGAGGCCGCCTGGGTCGCGGCTGGATCAGCCAGCCCGGCAAGGACCTCACCGTCTCGGTGCTCGTGCGGCCGGCGCTCGCCCCTGCGCGGGCGCATCTGCTGTCACTGGCCGCGGCACTCGCCGTCATCGAGACGGTGGAGACACTGCCCGGCCTGGAGGGTCGCGTGGGGCTCAAGTGGCCGAACGACGTTCTTGTAGCCGAGCGCAAGGTGTGCGGCATCCTTCTCGAAGGTTCCATGGACGCCGACCGGCTGCAGTGGGCCATCATCGGCATAGGGCTCAACGTCAACAGCCGGCCCGAGTCGTTCATCGAGGACCAGAGCGAAACGGAGCGCCGCCAGTGGCTGGGGCGGCCCTGGCCCACCTCGCTCGCCGCGGAGGCGGGTGCGCACGTGCCCCGGGCGCCTCTTTTCGCCAAGCTGCTCGGCGCTCTGGCTCAGAAGTTCGGCGAGGTCGAGGGCAAGGGCGCGCACGACATGCTGGCCGCGGTCCGCGAGCGTGACCTTCTGCGAGGGCGGGCGGTGGAGGTGTTCGCCGGCCCCTTGCTCGATGACCCGGTGGGCGGCGGCATCGCCGAGGGCATCGGCGATGAGGGACAGCTGCTGGTCAGAGCGCCCGGCGGGGAGCTCACTACGGTCTATGCGGGAGACGTCACGCTGCGAAGCCCGGCGGGCGCGGCCTGACGCATTCGACAGTAGGATCCTGTAAACCCGCGCATCGGGAAGGGTTGACAGCGGCGCGACATCTTTCTATGCTCTGCGGCGCGGCATCGTGTCACGGCTGACGCCTCGACAGCAAGGACGGCATCATGAAGGTTGAACAGCACGACCGGCAAGCGGCACTCACCGCTCGCACTCTCGCTTTTCAGGCCACGTTGGCCATTGCCGGAGTCGGCCTGCTCACAGCCAGCGCCTGGCTGTCGGTGCCGTTCTATCCCGTGCCGCTCACCATGCAGACGCTCGCCGTGCTGCTCGTCGGTGGTCTTCTCGGACCCCGGCTGGGCGCGAGCGCCGTGGTCGGCTACCTCTGTCTCGGTCTGGCCGGCGCGCCTGTCTTTCATGGTGGTCTTGGCGGCCCCGCCGTGCTTGGCGGCCCCACCGGAGGGTACCTGATCGGCTTCATCCCCGCGGCATTCCTCATGGGTGCGATGACTCGGGTGGCCTTGGCGCAACGGTCGAATCTTCGCCGGTTGGTCTCGCTCGCCTGCGGCACGCTCGTAGCCGAAGTGGCCATCTATGCGATCGGGCTGCCGTGGCTCGCCGTGCTCTACACCGGGGGCGATCTGGTGAAGGCGGCAACGGTCGGAGCGGTGCCATATCTTCTCGGCGATCTTCTGAAGGCCGCGGTGGCGATCGGGGCCATCCGCCTTGGGACGCGCTATAGCAGCCGCTTGGAGACGCTGCGCTTCTGACCGGCGTCTGACGCGACGCTCACTCGCCAAGTGATATCCTGCCTGGCTAGGAGTCGCGGGGGGAAGAGAAAGGGCGCGATCTGAGCGTATTCGAGGCGCTGATACTGGGAGTGGTGCAAGGACTCACCGAGTTTCTGCCGGTGTCGAGTTCGGCCCACCTCGTATTGGTTCCGGAGTTCTTCAACCTCAGCCAACCGACTCTCGGTTTCGACGTGCTCGTGCACCTTGCCACCTTGATCGCCGTGGTCGGCTACTTCTGGCGCGACGTGGCCAACATGATCCTCGCTATCGTCGCCCCCCGGCGGCTTCCGCGCGGCGAAGCCAAGCTCTGGCGGCGCATGGTGCTCTGGCTGGTCATCGGTTCGGTGCCGGCGGCATTGGCCGGCGCCTTCTTCTCGAGCTTCTTCGAGGGTATGTTCGAGAATACGCTGGCCGTCGGCATCTTCCTCATCGTCACCAGCCTGCTGCTGACGGGAGCCGATCTCGCGCTCGGAAGGTTGACGCGCCAGCCGGTGGGCCTTCACGCCATCAGGGCTCAGGATGCCCTGATCGTCGGCTGTTTCGAGGCCCTGGCGATCGCCCCGGGGCTCAGTCGCTCGGGTTCGACTATCGCGGCCGGCATCTTCCTCGGTCTCGACAGGCCCTCAGCGGCACGGTTCTCGTTTCTGCTCGGCATCCCCGCGATACTCGGAGCTTTCGTCTTTGCGGTCAAAGACGTGGCGGGTGGTTTCACCGGCGGCAGTGGAGCCGCCTACGCCGTCGGCACCATCGCGGCGGCCGTCTCTGGGTTCCTCGCCATCTATGTGCTCATGCGCTATGTCAAGGAGCACCGTCTGCGCGTGTTCGCCATCTACACCGCTATCGTCGGTC
>JAKAHF010000539.1 GCA_021815245.1 Actinomycetes bacterium | reverse complement strand
CGCAAGATGGACGCGCAGACCGGGCTGACCATCTTCACTTAGCGGGCCGCCGGACTTTACGCCGGCATTAAGCCAGGTTGCCTATTCTGGGGGCGTGAACGAGCTCCCCAGGAGGTCAACATGCTTGCCCCATCGATTCTTCTCCGGCACCGCTCGGCGGTAGCCGTCGTTCTTGCGCTCCTCGCTGCGTCGCTCGTCCTAGCTCTCGCAGGATGCGGAGACGAGGCTGACGCAGCGACCACTTCCGACACAGTGGGGCAGGCGACCACCACATCCACCGCCGCCCAGGCTTCGCAGACCACGGTGACCACGGGAGCCACTACCACACTGGCCCCGGCGGCCTCAACGGCAGCCGATGGCTTCTTCGACGCCTCGAAGGTGCACGAGATCAGCGTCGCCTTCAGCGAAGAAGACTACGACGCCATGATCCAGACCTACAAGGACAGCGGCGTCAAAGACTGGATCGAAGCCACGGTCGTCATCGATGGGGTGACTTATCAGGAAGTGGGCATGCGCCTCAAGGGCAACTCCTCGATCATGGGGCTGCGAAACGGGGGCAACGGCGGCGCCCGCGGACCGGGAGGCAACGTGTCGGCCGACGACCCACAGACCCTCCCTTGGCTCATACGACTCGACAAATACGTCGACGGCCAAGACCACGACGGGTCCACCGACTTCGTCGTGCGATCGAACACCTCGTCGACGTCACTCAACGAGGCGATCTCACTCGAGCTCCTCGACATGGCCGGCCTCGCTTCGCTGAAGGCCGTTGCCGCTAGCTTCACGGTCAACGGAAGCGATAGCGTGATCCGACTGGTCACAGAGCTGCCCAACGACGAATGGATGGCCGGGACGTTCGACTCGACCGGCGCTCTCTACAAGGCCGAGAGCAGTGGCGACTACAGCTACCGCGGTGACGATCCCTCATCGTACGACGACGTCTTCGACCAGGAGGCGGGCGACGACAACACCGGCCTCACCCCGCTCATCGAGTTCCTCGACTTCATCAACAACTCCGACGACGAAACCTTCGCGTCGGAACTGCCCGAGCGCCTCGACATCG
The DNA here is from genome assembly GCA_021815245.1 of Actinomycetes bacterium. The sequence continues at coordinate 1,943 of JAKAHF010000539.1, read as the reverse complement.
ATGCTTTCGCGACGTATCTCGCCATGGAGGACCTCCTCGGCAACTTCGACGACATCGACGGTCCGGGCAACAACTCCTACCTCTACTACGATACGGCGGCGCAGATGTTCACTGTCGTCCCCTGGGATCACAACCTGGCCTTCGGAGCCACGAACCGCGGTGGAGCCGGTGCCCCGGCGATAAGGACCCAGCAGAGCGATCAGACCGGCGTCGCCGCTGACACCACGGCGCAGCAGCCCACGATCCGCGACGGACGGCCCCCCCTACCCTATGGTGCCGATGCGGGGCAGGGCAACCAGGGCGGCATACAGCCCGGGCAGGGGATGACGGCGCGCGGCAAGCCGAACATCCTCGTCACGAGGTTCCACGCCAATGCCCAATTCCAGTCGCTCTACGATCAGAAGCTGATCGAACTGAAGGCCCAGCTCTACGAAAGCGGCGCGGCTCAGAAGGTGCTCGACTCCTGGGTCGGCGTGCTCAAGACGCAGGCGTCGGATCTTCTCGACGCATCAACCATCGACAGTGAGGCGACAAGCATCGCGGCATACTTCTCCAAGTAGCTATAGTGGTCGTATCGAAGGCGCCAGGCGTGAGCCCAAAGCACGAGGAGAGACATCATGGAGCTGCGTGACACGATCGCTCAACGCTACGCGACGAAGCATTTCGACGGCAGGCGAATCCCTGAGGAGAAGGTGCGTGAGCTTCTCGAAGTCGTACGCTGGGCCCCGTCGGGGCTGAACATCCAGCCCTGGCGCGTAAAGGTCGTATCCGACCCGGCCACGAGGGAGCGGCTGCTCGAAGCCACCTACAACGAGCCCCAGATCATGTCGTGCTCGCACCTCCTGGTGTACTGCGCCGACCGCGACTTCCCCCATCTTTCGGCCCGCCTTCTCAAGCGCATGGAGCAAGAGGGCGTGCCCGGCAAGATCCGCGAGATCGTCGGCGGCATCGCTGCCGAGATGAGCCACATGCCACCCGAGGCCTGGGCCGGCTACGCCACGGCGAACGCCTATCTGCCGGCGCTTCTGACGCAGCTGGTGGCGGTCGACATGGGCTTCGCTTCGTGCATCATGAGTCACTTCGACCCAGAGCAGTACAGTCGCATACTCGCGCTGCCCGAGAACCTCGAGCCCGTGCTGCTCTGCCCCCTTGGCTATGCCGACGACCAGCCGCTACCCAAGTGGCGCTACAGCGTCGACGAGTTCCTCATCGAGTAGCCGTCCATCCGTCCGGCGAGCTGGACGGCCTTCACTCCTGGCTCAGATGCAGCAGGTTCCAGAGGATCTGGGCCACATCGCCCCGCGTCGCCGTCGAGGCCAGCCAGGCCGCGGGCGAGCCGGTCACCTGCACATCCTCGAGCAAGCCGTTGTACTCGGCCAGCTTGACGTTGGCACCGTGCGTCGCATCGTTGTACTTCTTGAAGGTGCCGGCGTAGTCGGTGCCCATCGCTGCCAGCGGGACTGCCGCGCGTTGTGCCGCCCGCACCACCATGGTGATCACCTGCGCCCTCGTGATCTGGGCGTTGGGAGCGAATGTGGTCGCGGTCTTGCCCTCAGTCAAACCGTTGGCCTTCGCGACAGCGATGTAGTCGTGCGGATAGAGACTCTCGGGATCATCGAGGCCGCAGTCGGTGAACGGACGAGTCGCGTCTTTCCAGGCATCTTCGGTCACGGGGATGTCCATCACGCCCACGATCATCTTCGCGAACTGCTTGCGCAGCACCGGCTCATCGGGCCGGAAGGTGTGGTCGCTGTATCCGCCGATGATGGCCCGAACGCCGAGTCCGATTATGGCCTCGAAGTAGGGATGCGTCGCCGGAACGTCGGTGCACTGCACTGCGATAGTCGTACTGGTGCTGCTAGACGTGGTGGTCGTACTGATCGCCGTGGTACTTGTGGTCTGGGTGGTCGTGCTCGTGGTGCTCGAGGTCGTGGTGCTCGTGG
>JAKAHF010000538.1 GCA_021815245.1 Actinomycetes bacterium | reverse complement strand
ACGGGTGAGAGAGCTCGTCGCCGTGAGTTCGCTTGCCAGGTCGGTCGGTACCACCGCCGATGGCGAGTCCCTGCTTCGCCAGGGGTTGCGGACGGCCCTGGATGCCACGGCCTGTGACGCCGGCATCCTCTTCCTGACGAACGAAGACGGCTCGCTCGAACCACACCACTGGGTCGGTCTCTCGGACGACGTCGGTGCCGCTCTCTGTCGAGCCGGTTCGCCGGATCATCCGCCCGGGGTCGCGCGCTGGGCGGCGGGCGGGACCGGCCCGGTGGTCGTCCCGGACATGACACGGTGGTCTTTCACGGGCGACGGCGGAAGTCCCGCGGGTGTGCCGGCGGGGGTGCGTGGCAGCCTGACCGCGGTTCCCACAGCCGTCGAGGGGATGCCGTTCGGCGCGCTCGTCGTCATCGACAGCCGCGGTCTCATCCCCGAGGAGAGAGGGATGCAGGTGCTTCAGACCGTGGCCGACGAACTCGCCCTGGCTATCGACAGGCAGCACCACGTGGACGAGCAGGAACGGCAACGGCGCCAGCTGGAGACGTTTCACGGGATAGCGAGGAGGGTGGCAGCCTCCCTGGAGGTGCAGCACATCCTTAACTTCGCCGTCGCCCAGGCGGCCGCCCTGGTGGATGCCGATGTGGCCTACATCGCCACGATGACCGGCAGGGACCGCCGGCTCCGCATCGTCGCCCAGCACGAGGTGATCACCGACGGCCTGCTGGGCCTGGAGATCGAGGAGCATCGGGGGATAGGCGGAGCCGTGCTCGCCGAACGGGCCATCTTCCAGACCGAGGACTACTGCGCCGATCCCAGACTCGCGAACGCGTACGGGGACATCATCGGCGCCGAGGGACTGCGGACGGTCATCGGTCTCCCCCTCGTCAACCGCAACCGGGTGGTCGGGGTGCTCTACGCCGCCCGGCGCGTGACCCGGCACTTCCGCGCGCCGCAGATCGAGATCCTGGAGATGCTGGCAAGCCAGATCGCCGTCGCGCTCGAGAACGCCCGCCTCTTCGAAGACGTGCGCTACAAGGCGGTCCACGACCCCCTGACCGGAGTCTTCAACCGGCGGCTGTTCGAGCGGCGCCTGCGAACGGAGGAACGACGCGCGAGCAAACACGGGCGGCCACTCAGCCTCCTCATGATCGACGTGGACGACTTCAAGCGGTACAACGACACCCAGGGACACACCAAGGGCGACCGGCTGCTGAAGGAACTCGTCGCGATCGTGATGGACACCATCCGCACGACCGACACCCTGGCGCGCTGGGGGGGGCGAGGAGTTCGTCGTCTTGCTCCCCGACACGAGCCTTCCCGAAGCGGTGGTTACGGCCGAGCGCGTGCGCGAGGCCGTGAGGGCGCGTACCGCGCTCAAGAACGGCGCATTCGGCGTCGTCACCGTGAGCGTGGGGGTCGCGTCACTCAGCGGGCAGCACCCGCACGAGCTCAGCTTGATCGAGCGCGCCGACGCAGCCATGTACCAGGCCAAGCGGGAAGGCAGGGATCACGTTTGCGCGGAAGGTCTGCCGGAGTGTGCGCCCCTCCAACCGCTCGTCGAGCCTCGTCGCGCTGCGGGAGACCGCGCTCTTCGAGACCAACGGGCGTGAGGGGGGACGTGTGAGCGCCGCCATTGGCGCCATGACCGGCTACCTCGCCGACGGGCGGTACAAGCTCCTCCGCATCGGCCAAGGACGAAGGACTCCTCAGAACACGCGCGCCTGCTCTTTCGCCGTGCTCGTCCCCTGCACTCTCTCTACCGAAGGGGATCCGGGCACGATCTGGATCACCCTCGTGGACGCGGAAGATCACCTGTTTGCTCGGGACAAGCTGGAAGCGCGCGCCTGAGGGAGGAAGCCCCCGTCCGCCCGATGGCGGGACGAGAGCAGGGGGCTCGCGGGGCCGGTGCCTGCCTCTCCTGCGCCGGTTCCGCTGCGAAGAGAGCCGTTGAGCGAGGCGTGGACAGTCTCAACCCAGCGGGGGAATCGCACGGGCGCGGCGGCCGAGTGGCTCGTTGGCATGGCCAACCTGCTGCCCGACGCCGCCTCCACCCTGCGGGTTGGCCTAGACGGCGAACAGATCACCGTGAGCGTTGGGGCCACCAAGGTGAACGACGTGGCGGCGCGGCGCGATTTGCTCCGGGCCCGCCATGGATCTTTGGCCGATCTGGACCTCAACGATGCCGCCCAGAAGGGCGAGAAGGCGCTCACCAACGCGATCGGTTACGCCGTGGTGCGCGCCCTCGACCGTCGCTTCCCCGGTCTGAAAGAGCAGGTCGAGATGGTGGATGTCGCCGCGCCGGCGACGACGGTGCGCTACACGGGCAACTGCCGGGCCAGCTTCGAGGGCTCGATGCCCACCCCCGGCTATCTCATGAAGGGTCTACCGCGCCGTTTGCCAGGGTTGGACGACTTCCACATAGTGGGCCAGTGGGTCCAGCCCGGTGGGGGACCACCAACGGGGGTCATGACAGCGCGTGAGGCCTTGCAGCTCGTGTGCAGGCGCGACGGCGTGCGGTTCCAGACGACCACGGTGTGATCCCGCGCCCGTGTGCCCCTCGCCGCCGGCCGGCCTCCCCCGCAAGGTTCGAATTTCAGCGGGGGTCGTCGCAAGGGCATCGGTGATCCATTCCTCCTTGATGGCGGTCGGGGTCCGGCCGACCGCGGGCGAAAAGTAGGTGCTGGGTGCACTTGAACAATGGGGTCTCGAACCTCGGTGGGAACTTCAGCGGCTCGCCCGCCCGCTAGGGTCGGGTGTAGGCGGCGGCGAATTCGGCCGGAGAGGCCACCGAGCATCGAGAAGCGGAAGCCTCCCGCAAGGGCAGATCGCCGGTGACGAGAACCGCCCCAGGCACCCTGCTGAGCAGAGCGACCACGTGCTCATCGCCCGGGGGCACCAGCGAATCACCAGCTCTCCGGGGGGCGGATCTGCCTCCCCGCGTATGGGTGCCTCGCGCAACAGCGCGTTCACGACCAGACTCTCGAGGAGCTGGTCGATCTCCACCTTGGTGAGTCCGTGAC
>JAKAHF010000537.1:2623-3021 GCA_021815245.1 Actinomycetes bacterium | reverse complement strand
GGGCGGACGGGCTGGGTCTTCGGTGTGGCGTTTCTGTACGGGCTGGCCCGGGCCGTCGAGACCCCGCTGCAGCTCATCGGCGTCGACCTGCCCAAGGATGTGATCTTCATGCTGCCGTTCTTGGCCGTCCTTGTGGTGTTGGTCGTCTTCGCGCGCAGATCGTACCTGCCGTCGGCGCTGGCGCTGCCGTACCGCCGCGAGCAGCGGTAGAACCTCCCGGTCTCGACCGGGTAGTCGCGGGCCACCGGCGGCTCGCCGCCCATATCGTTTTTGAGGCGTTCGCCGCCGGGTCGCAGTCCCAACCTGAAATGGGCTAATAAGCAGGCATTTTCGATGCCGAACGCGCGTTCAGCGATTCCAGGAAGTTTCACTGGGTGATATACTCGCCGGTGATGGCT